>CAMLOF010000016.1 GCA_946481585.1 uncultured Macromonas sp.
TGGCCAGGGTTCGCTGCCGTCACGCGCTCAATGGCCGTGGGGTCGACGGGAACGCTCAGGCTAGCGGTCTGGCGCTCCATGAGCCAGCCAAAGAGCTGGCGCTCGGCTTCGTCGCGCAAGTCTGGGCGGGTCACAAAGAAGGTGATAACCACAGCCAGAATGAGCCCAAGCAGGGCCATGCTGTTGTGTGTGGTGGCAACGAAGCCGCGCAGCACATCGTCCAAGAAAGTCAGGACGGTGCGGGCGATGCTGGGTTGCCTGGAAACTGTCGGCGCTGTCATAGCACGCTCCTTTCTGTGCACACACGAATGCCCGCGTCTGAGGCGGGCCGTGGGTGCCTGGATTGGGGGTCGCCATTGAAAACCTAGGCAGGTCATCAACTTAGCCGGGTTCGGCAGCGTCCTAGGGCTAACCCTAGGGTTCGAATTGGCGCGAATGGTAGGGGCATCTACATTCGCAGTCAATACTTTATAAACTACTTTTTATTCAAAAATAGTTATATAGAGGGCTGGCGCAGAGCGCAATTGGCGGTGCCGGGAGCTCGCAAATTTTGCTCAATGGGGCGCTTCGGATCGATTGAAAATTTGAGCTTGCGCGGGTACGCGTCACGGGGTTAAAGTGAAGGCGTTCGCGATGGACGCGAACAAACGCCCGCCACTCGGTTGCCCCTTGTGGCCCGGCGTCCAAATGGGAGCAATCTCTTGCTCCCAGGCTGGCGAGACATCGAACTCCGCCTGCCTGAGAACGGCTTGGGTTTTGGCCCGCCGTAAAGCCCTGGCGGGTGTAGCCTGCCAGGGCTTTTATCGTTTCAGTCCCTGGTTGCAGCGCGCCTGACTTGATCGATGTAAGCCTGACCGTCCGGCGGACGGCCGCTGCGCTGGCTTTCCCACAGCATGCGCCCGAGGCACTCCATGACTTCATGGTGTGCGTCGTGAAGGGAGTCCCTGCGCGCAGCCAGCAACTCCACGGCCTGTCTGATCCCCGGAGGCTGGTCGATGGAGCACTGCTCACTGATGCTCAGGTGCATCGAGAGGTGCAGAAAGGGATTGTCACGAGCTTCGCCGGGCTCCTGCATGCGGCGCAGCGCTGCGTCAACATCCGACAGATCGGCGTGGTATTCGGGGTGGCGCTGTATCCACTCGCTGGCCAGTATCTCTATGGCCTCCATCGGCTGCTGGTTCAGCGTCTTGGTGTAAACCGAGCAGAAAAATCGCCGAACATCGGCTTGTGAGGGTGTGAACATGGTGTGTATTGTCTTCTGGTGGGGTGTCACACCCGCCAGGGCGGCAGTTCCCAGTTGCGCCAAACGGCGAGCGCACGCAGCCCTGCGGTGATCACGACGCATATCAGCAAGGCCTGACTGGCCGAGCCGCTCACGCTCCACCAACCGATATAGGCCCATCCGCCCACGAAGGCACAAATGGCGTAGGGTTTGTGGTCATGGAAGGCGCGGGGAATCTCGTTGCAGACCATGTCACGCAGCACACCCCCGAATACGCCCGTTACCACGCCCATGAACACAGCCACCAGGGCAGGGCTGCCCGTGTGCAGCGCCTTGCTCACGCCTGTGGCTGCAAAAAGGCCCAGGCCCAGCGTGTCAGGCCAAAGCATGGCACGCTCTGTGGGCTCAAAGTGCCGGTTTCGCATGAACAGCATGGCCGCCAGACACAGCAGCATCAGCGTCCACAGCCAGTAAACCTGCTCTACCCAAAAGAAGGGGCGCAGGTCCAGCAGCAGGTCTCGCAGGGTGCCGCCACCAAATGCCGCAAGAAACGTGACGGTGAAAACGCCCACGGCATCCAGACGCTTGCGGGCCGCTGCCAGCAGTCCAGACAAGGCAAACGCCAGCGTTGCCGCCACCTCCACCGCCACGCGCAGTGACTCTGTCCATTGGCCAATCTGGTTCATATTTCTGGCATTGTCGTCCCAAGTCCGGGCTGATGGCAGATGCTGCAGCGGTTACCATCGCGCCGGTGAACTTCGCTCCCATCACCGATCCCTGGTTTTATGTTGTTTCCGTGCCTGCCGTGCTGTTGCTGGGTATCAGCAAGAGCGGTTTCGGCGCGGGTTTTGGCTCTCTGGCTGTGCCCATGATGGCAATGGCAGTTACCGTACCGCGTGCTGCAGCCATCCTCATGCCTTTGCTTCTGGTGATGGACTTGCTGGGTGTGGCCGCTTTCCGCAAGGAGTTCGACGCCCGCCTCCTGCGTTTCATGATCCCGTGCGCGCTGGTGGGCACGCTGATCGGTACGCTGCTCTTCAAGTGGGTAGACGCCAAAGTGGTGGCCGGGGTAGTGGGTGGGTTGACCTTGCTGTTCCTGGCGCAGCGTCTTCTCTTTCCACCGCGTCCAGATGCGCCGCCACCGCCGCGCTGGCTGGGGGCCGTGCTGGTCGCTACGTCCGGTTTCACCAGTTTTGTGGCCCATGCCGGTGGCCCGCCGGTCAACGCCTACGTCATTCCGCTGCGGCTCAAGCCGGTGGTGTTCACCGCCACCATGGCGGTCCTCTTCTTCGTGGTCAACCTGAGCAAGTGGATTCCGTATGCCTGGCTAGGTTTGCTGGATTGGCGCAACTTCGCCACGTCCCTGGTGCTGCTGCCTCTCGCTCCATTGGGGGTTTGGGTGGGTGTCAGCCTGGCGCGGCGCATCCAGCCGCAGCTGTTCTACCGCATGGTCTATCTGGGCATGTTCCTCACCGGGGTCAAGCTCGTCTGGGACGCCTTGATCGGCTGAACAGCGCTCGCAACACTGCCTTGCTACCATACGTACAGGCAAGGAGGGTACACAGATGAGCATCATCGTTGTCGCCAATCCCAAGGGCGGGGTGGGCAAGTCCACGCTGGCAACCAACGTGGCGGGCTATCTGGCCCGGCGGGGTCACGCCGTCATGCTGGGCGATGCCGATCGGCAGCAGTCGTCCGGCACGTGGCTCTCGCTTCGCCCGGCCCAGGCAAGGCCAATTGCTGGCTGGGACGCCTCTGAAGACGAAGTGCTGAAGCCGCCGCGCGGCACCACGCATGTGGTGCTGGACACGCCCGCCGGGTTGCACGGTCGGCATTTGAAAGAGGTTCTGCGCCGCGCTGACAAATTGTTGATCCCGCTTCAGCCCAGCATATTTGATATTTATGCCACTCGCGCCTTTCTGGATGAATTGCAGGAGCGGCGCAAGACAGCAGCACTGGACATAGGCGTCGTGGGTATGCGGGTGGACGAGCGCACCATTGCCGCCGACAAGCTGCAAGAGTTCGTTGCGAGCCTGGGGCTGCCCGTGCTCGGTCACTTGCGTGACACCCAGAACTACATCCACTTGGCGGCGCGTGGCTTGTCTCTGTTTGACGTGCAGCCGACCCGCGTGGCGCGGGATCTGGAGCAGTGGCAGCCAATTTGCGACTGGCTGGGGCGCTGAACAAGGTCAACTTTCAAACCCAGTCGCGTGCCGGACAGCTCCTGCTCGCCAGCAGTCCCTAAAGTCGGGGCATGAAGACTTTCAATACCCTGCAAGACTTGGCTGCCTGCGTGGGGCAGGCTGTGGCCGTCAGCGACTGGCATGTGCTCACGCAGGAGCAGATCAATCTGTTTGCCCAGGCCACCGGCGACTATCAATGGATACATGTGGACGCTGAACGAGCAAGGTCGGGGCCCTTTGGCACGACCATCGCGCACGGTTTTCTGACGCTTTCACTCGTACCCAGCTTGCTGGAGTCTTCGCTCGAGGTGATCGAAGCGCGCATGGGCGTCAATTACGGCTTGAACCGCGTCCGGTTCACTGCGCCGGTTCCGGTTGGCAGCCGTCTCAGAGGTCAATTCAACCTGCAGGCGGCCGAACCACTGGCCAACAATGGCTGGCAGTTCACATGGGCCGTTACCTTGGAATGTGAGGGCTCGGGCAAGCCAGCGTGCGTGGCAGAGTTTCTTGCCTGCCTGTACGCCTGAGGTGGGCGTGGATCAGGCAAAACCCTGCTGGCGCCACGCCTCGTAGGCCACAACTGCCACTGCGTTCGAGAGGTTGAGACTGCGCTGCCCCGCGCGCATGGGCAGGCGCAACTGTTGCTCAGGTGCAAAGGTTTCACGCAAAGCCTTTGGCAAGCCGCTTGTCTCGGAGCCAAACACCAGCCAGTCCCCGGGCTGGAAGGCCACCTCGTGTACGACCCGCTGGCCCCGGGTCGTCATGGCGAAGCAGCGCTTCGGATCGGGTTTTTCCTGTGCCAGAAAGCTGGCCCAATCGGCGTGGCGGCGAACTTCGGCGTACTCGTGGTAGTCCAGGCCGGCGCGGCGCATTTGCTTGTCTTCCATGGAAAAACCCAGCGGTTCTACCAAGTGCAGTGTGCAGCCGGTGTTGGCGCACAGCCGGATCACATTACCGGTGTTCGGCGGAATTTCGGGGTGGACAAGAACGATGTGGAACATGGGGCGGCGATTATTCCACGCTGCCCGGCGCAGGGGTGCGCGCAAACACGATGCCGCTGACCGAGGCTGCCCCGGCTTGGCGCAATACCTGTGCGGCAGCTTGCAGGGTGGCGCCAGTGGTCATCACGTCGTCCACCAGCAACACGCGCTTGCCCGCAAGGGCGTGGCGGCGTTCCGTGGTGCATTTCAATGACTGCCGTGCGTTGTCCAGCCGCTGGTCGCGCGGCAGTGTGTGCTGCAGTTGCGCTTCGTCAGAGCGCTCCAGCAAGTCAGGCCAGGCTTGCGCTTGTGTGCGTGACTCCTTGCACAGTTGTTTGGTCAGTTCCCACGCCTGGTTGTAGCCGCGTTCACGCAGCCGCGCGGGTGTGAGCGGCACGGGAGCGAGTACGTCGGCTTCGTCAAGCAATGCTTGCGCCTCGGGGGCATCCAGCATCCACCTTGCGAGCTCCCGGGCCCAGGCAGGCTGACCTTGAAACTTGAACTGCGCAACAAGGTCCATCCATGGGTAGGCGTAGGTCACCCGGGCAAAACATTGTTTCAAGGGCGTCAGCGGTGCTTCGTGGCAGCGCACGCATTGCTGCAAGCCAGGCGCCAGGGGCAGCGCGCATCCAGGGCAGCGCGGTTGGGCGCGGCCCAGCCTTTCCATGCACGGTGCGCACACACGCCTGGACGGCCAGCGGTTGCACACCGCACACACAGAGGGCCAATGCAGGCGGCTGGGCAGGAGTCGCATGGGATGAATATACTGCCCGGCTGTTCTCTTTCCCTGCCATCAAGCCCATGGATCACCCCGCCGCCCAAAACACCGCCATCGTGCCTGGCATGGACCCGGTGGCGGCCGGGCGCTGGCGCAGCCTGCCCAGGCAGAACAGTCCTTGGCTGCACGAGGAAATAGGCGGTCGGATGGTCGAGCGCCTCGGATGGTTCAAGCAAACCCCTCAGGATTGGCTGGACTGGTCGCCCGTCTTGGGCGGCTTGAGCACCCACAGGCGCCTGCGGGATGTTTACCCTGATGCGGGTGTCTGGATAGGCGGGGACCAGGCCGAGCATGCGTCAAACCTGCTTGGGCGAAGTGGCGGGGCGCGCGCTGCCCTGCGCAACCCGCTCAAATGGTGGGCGTCTGCTCCCAGGGTGGTGGCTGACGCGCAGGCTGCTGAACTGGCGGAGATGGTCTGGGCCAACATGGCGCTTCACCTCACCCACGATCCGCGGGCCTTGCTCCAGCGTTGGCGCCAACTGTTGCGTGTTGGCGGCTTTCTGATGTTCTCCAGCCTGGGGCCCGATACGCTGCGCGAGGTGCGGGCGGTGTATGCAAATCAAGGTTGGCATTCGCCAGCCCATGCGCTGACCGACATGCACGACTGGGGCGACATGCTGGTGGAAACCGGGTTTGCCGAACCCGTGATGGACATGGAGCGCCTGACCCTGACCTACCCAAGCGCCGAGCGCCTGCTGCAGGACCTGCGTGACTGGGGACGCAACCTTCATGCGGAAAGACCCGGCGGACTGCGTGGTCGTGGCCATCGCCAAGCCCTGGTGGATGCCTTGGAAAGCGGGTTGCCTCGTACCCAGGACGGGCTCTTGGCCATCACTGTGGAGGTCGTGTACGGACACGCCTTCAAGGCGGCGCCCAAGATCAAGGTCTCCCAATCAAGCGCAGTCTCGGTGGACGACATGCGTGCCATGCTGCGTGAGGGCGGCAAGCGGTAAGCCCCTGGAGTCCGGAGCAGTCCGGATTCCCCTGAAAGCGCGGCTACAATTGACATAGATCAAGGTTTTTGGGGTCTGGTCCCTCCCTGTCCGGTCGTGCCGAAGGCGACCGGCTCCCTGATGGTGCGTTTTCCGTGACGTCCTGCCACACGACTTACCGGTTCGCAACAGTGTCTCCCGCAGGGGTGGAATGGTTGTTCAAACGCAACTGTTCGCTCACACCTATTCAAGTGGGGTTCACTTACGCGTGCCTTTGTGGCGTGTCACTGTCTGTTGCCGGTTTTTTCTGGTGGAGCGGTGCGCCGTTGGTGCTGCCCTTCGCTGCGGTGGAACTGCTGGCGGTGGGGTTCGCGTTCTTGCTGTATGCCAGGCATGCGGCAGATTGCGAGCGCATCTTCCTGGGGGCTGGCCGTCTGGTCGTGGAATGGGAGTGTGCCGGCAAGGTTGAGCGCGAGGAGTTCGCGAGCGATTTTGTGCAGATCGTGCCCGCTGCGTTGACTGGGGCACTGATCGAAGTGCGAGGGGGTGGGCGGCAGGCCAGCGTAGGGCGCTACACACGCGCCGAATGGCGGTCTGCCGTGGCGCAGGAAATGCGTCTCGCCTTGCGGAGGACTTGAGCTGGCTCGGAGTATCTCTAGGGATAGTCCGGGTTACTGAATGGTTTGAAAGTTTGGTGTAATTGGTGTTGATATAAATCAATGCTTATATTTGAGGCAAAAAAGTGAGCACGATGAAAAAAACAGGTCACTCTGTACATCAGCGATGGGCGTCTGCCAAGGCGGCCATCGGTGCGCTGGTCGCCAGCAGCGCCGTATGGCTGTCCCCGGCTGCCCACGCCGTCAACGATCTGCCGGGCGGCCCAAAGGTCAACGGGCTCAACTTCCAGCCGGCGGCCACCCGCATTGCTGAAGAGTTGCACGGCCTGCACTGGTTCATGCTGGCGCTGTGTGCTGTGATCTTCGTGCTGGTTTTTGGCGTGATGTTCTATTCCATCGTCAAGCACCGCAAGGCTGCAGGCTACAAGGCACAAGAGCTGCCCGAGCCTCTGTGGGTGGAGCTTGGCTGGACGATCGTCCCGCTGCTCATCGTGATCGGCATGGCCTTGCCCGCCACCAAGGTGGTGGTTGCGCAGAAGGACACCACCAACAGCGACCTCACCATCAAGGCCACCGGCATGCAGTGGAAGTGGGGTTACGACTACCTCAAGGGCGAAGGCGAAGGCATCGGCATCGTCTCCACGCTCGACAACGCGCAGCGCGTCATGTCCAACAGCGGCAAGCCTGACGCAGGCGTTGACGACTACCTGCTCAAGGTGGACAACCCCTTGGTGGTTCCCGTTGGCAAGAAGGTCCGCATCATCACGACCGCGACCGACGTCATCCACGCATGGATGGTCCCTGCGTTTGGCGTGAAGCAGGACGCGATTCCCGGTTTCGTCCGCGACGCCTGGTTCCGTGCCGAAAAGACTGGCGACTTCTATGGCCAGTGTGCAGAACTGTGCGGCAAGGAACACGCCTACATGCCCATCCACGTGAAAGTGGTCACGGCAGAGGAATACACCGCCTGGGTGGACCAGCAGAAGAAGCTGATGGCCGCCAAGGCTGACGACCCGAACAAGGTGTGGGCCCTGGCTGACATGATCAAGCGTGGCGAGTCCGTGTACGCCGCCAACTGCGCTGCCTGCCACCAGCCCAACGGCAAGGGCGCAGGTCCGATCAAGCCTCTCGATGGCTCCGCGATCGTGACCAACGCTGATCATAAAGTCATGCTCAACGTGCTTCTCAATGGCGCTGCTGGCGGTGCAATGCCTGCCTGGAAGCAGCTGTCGGACACCGAAATCGCTGCTGTCATGACTTACGCGAAGAACAGCTGGTCGAACAAGACCGAGCAGATCGTGCAACCGGCGCAAGTGCTGGCCGGGCGCAAGTGACCACGGACAGATCTTGAAATAACGAGGATATCGACATGAGTGCAGTTCTTGATCACCACGACGCGCACGATCACCACCACGCCCCGACGGGATGGCGCCGCTGGGTGTTCGCTACCAACCACAAGGACATCGGTACGCTGTACCTGCTGTTCAGCTTCGCCATGCTGATTTTCGGCGGTGTGTTGGCACTGGGCATCCGTGCAGAACTCTTCCAGCCCGGCCTGCAACTGGTCAACCCCGAACTGTTCAACCAGTTCACCACCATGCACGGCCTCATCATGGTGTTCGGCGCCATCATGCCGGCCTTCGTGGGTTACGCGAACTGGATGATCCCGCTGCAGATCGGCGCGTCCGACATGGCCTTCGCGCGCATGAACAACTTCAGCTTCTGGCTGATGATTCCTGCCGCTGTCATCCTGGCACTGGGCTTCTTCATGCCGGGCGGTGCACCTGCCGCAGGCTGGACGCTGTATGCGCCCCTGACGCTGCAGATGGGCCCCTCCATGGATGCCGCGATCTTCGCCATGCACATCCTGGGTGCCTCGTCCATCATGGGCTCGATCAACATCATCGTGACCATCCTGAACATGCGCGCTCCCGGCATGACGCTGATGAAGATGCCCATGTTCTGCTGGACCTGGTTGATCACCGCCTACCTGCTGATCGCCGTGATTCCCGTGCTGGCTGGCGCCATCACCATGACGCTGACCGACCGCCATTTCGGCACCAGCTTCTTCAACCCCGCTGGCGGCGGTGACCCGGTGATGTACCAGCACATCTTCTGGTTCTTCGGCCACCCCGAGGTGTACATCCTGATCCTGCCGGCCTTCGGTATCGTCAGCCAGATCATCCCGACGTTCGCTCGCAAGAAGCTGTTTGGCTACACCTCCATGGTCTACGCCACCGCTTCCATCGCCATCCTGTCCTTCATCGTGTGGGCGCACCACATGTACACCACCGGCATGCCGGTGACGGGTCAGCTGTTCTTCATGTACGCGACCATGTTGATCGCCGTGCCCACGGGTGTGAAGGTGTTCAACTGGATCGCCACGATGTGGAAGGGCTCGATGACCTTCGAGACCCCCATGCTGTGGGCTGTGGGCTTCATCTTCGTGTTCACGATGGGGGGCTTCACGGGTCTGATCCTGTCCATGGCGCCCATCGACCAGAACCTGCACGACACCTACTACGTGGTGGCGCACTTCCACTACACCATGGTGGCCGGTTCTCTGTTCGCGCTGTTTGGCGGCTTCTATTTCTGGGCCCCCAAGTGGAGCGGTGTGATGTACAACGAGACCCTGGGCAAGGTGCACTTCTGGCTCTCGCTGATCTTCTTCAACCTGACCTTCTTCCCGCAGCACTTCCTGGGTCTGGCCGGCATGCCCCGCCGTTATGCCGACTACCCCATGCAGTTCGCTGACTTCAACATGCTGTCGTCCATCGGCGCCTTTGGTTTCGGAACGATGCAGGTCTTCTTCTTCCTGTTCATCGTGGTGCCCGTGATGCGCGGCCGTGGTGAGAAGGCTCCCCAGAAACCCTGGGAGGCTGCTGAAGGTCTGGAGTGGGAAGTGCCTTCTCCGGCGCCTCACCACACCTTCGAGAACCCGCCCAAACTGGACGCTACTGCGACCAAAGTGATTGGCTGATGAGCATGACCATGACTCCCGAACAACGCAAGAAGAACGTTCGTCTGGCGCTGATCCTGGCGTCGGTGGCTCTCGTCTTCATGGGCGGGTTCATGGTCAGAATGGTCTACTTCGGGCACTGACGGTACGCAACATGGGCCTGCGCAAAGAGAACCTACGCATGACGGGCAAGCTGGCGGTAATTGCCGTCGGCATGTTTGCCTTCGGTTATGCGCTGGTGCCGATCTATCGCGCCATCTGCGAGATGACCGGCATCAATATCCTTGCCCTGGCTGAGCGCGAGGTTCCCGGGGCAAAGGGCAAGATGCCCGCCAACACCCAGGTGGACAAGTCCCGTCTGATCACCGTCGAATTCGACACGAACGTGCGGGGGCCTTGGGACTTCAAGCCCGTGGTGCGTTCTCTGCAGGTGCATCCTGGTGAGTTGACCACGGTGATGTACCAGTTCCAGAACATCCAGAACCGGACGATGTCGGCCCAGGCGATCCCGAGCTATGCGCCTCGTCAGGCAGCCAGTCACTTCAACAAGCTGGAATGTTTCTGCTTCTCGCAGTACACACTGGCGCCGGGTGAGAAGAAGGAATGGCCGGTGGCGTTCGTCATCGACCCCCGTCTGCCCAAGGATGTGACGACCATCACGCTGTCATACACCTTCTTTGAAGTTGGCATGCAGACGCCCATGCCCCCGCAAGCCAAGGTTGGCGAGGGTGAGGTCAAGGTGGCTGCAGGAGCGGCAGGCGTATGAACCAGCCTCGACGGCAAGAAACCCCGTCTGCCTGGCGGACCATGAAAGCGGTGCTCTGGAGCTTCCTTGGCATACGTCGGCGCAAGGACTTCCAGGACGACGTCGCTCAGTTGAAGCCCTTGCACCTCATGGTGGCAGGGGTGGTGCTGACCTTCGTGTTCGTGATTGGTCTGATGGTATTGGTGAATGTGGTGGCAAGGTGAGCATCAAGCGTTACACACTTGTCCGATAAGAGTTTTGAATTCATAAGCGAAAGCAAATAGGAGTGAGCATGTCAGCAACAACGCACGGCACGACGCCTTACTACTTTGTGCCGGGAATGTCCCGGCACCCGGTCTTGGCGTCTCTTGGCCTGTTCTTTGTGATCCTGGGCGCTGGCCAGTGGGTCAACGGTGCCAGCTGGGGGCCGTACTCGGTCGCATTTGGCCTGGCATGGTGGCTGATCGTTCTGTACCAGTGGTTCCGTGACGCCGTGACCGAGAGCGAAGGTGGCTTGTACGGCCGCAAGATCGACATCTCCTACCGCTGGAGCATGAGCTGGTTCATCTTCTCCGAGGTGATGTTCTTCGGCGCGTTCTTTGCCGCATTGTGGTGGGCCCGCGCCCACTCTGTGCCTGCGCTGGGCAGCATCGAGAACGCGCTGATCTGGCCTGACTTCCAGGCTGTTTGGCCGAGCACGCACGTTGGCGCCACCGCATCCCCCGCTGGCACCGTCGAGCCCTTCCAGACCATGGGCCCGTTCTGGCTGCCCACCATCAACACCGCGCTTCTGCTGTCTTCTGGCGTGACGCTGACGATTGCCCACCATGCGCTGCAAGACGGCAATCGCAGCAAGACGATCGCCTTCATGTGGCTGACCGTGATCCTGGGTATCGTGTTCCTGTTCGTGCAGGGTTACGAGTACGCACATGCCTATGCCGACCTGAACCTGAAGCTCAGCTCGGGTGTGTTTGGCTCCACTTTCTTCATGCTGACCGGTTTCCACGGTTTCCACGTGTTCGTCGGCATGCTGATGTTGCTGGTGATCACGCTTCGCCTGCAAAAGGGCCATTTCACCAAGGAGCGTCACTTCGGCTTTGAAGGTGCAGCCTGGTACTGGCACTTTGTGGACGTGGTGTGGCTGGGCCTGTACATCCTGGTGTACTGGCTCTGATACTGCCGCCTGCCTGTCCATACGGCATCAAAAAAGCGCCCCAGGGCGCTTTTTTGTTTGAGAGAGGTTGTTGTCAGCGCAGGGGCAAACCCGTGGGTTGGATCCAGCCTGCAAAGTAACTGATCAGCACAAGAACAAAAAGCAGAACCGAGAATCCCACTCGCAGCGCCAGAGCGCGTGCCATGCGCCGGGATTTTTTCTCGTCGCTCTCGGCGTTGTTTTGCGGGCTGCGCATCATGAACACCAGCGCTGCGGCTAGGCTGCCTATGATGGCCACGAAGGCAACGATGACCAGATATTTCATGTACCGGATTATCCGATGACTGTTGTGCCTGTACGAACCCGACGTGCCAGTTTCTGGCTGCTTACGTTCGCCGCTGTTCTGGGGATGGCTTTGACAGCATCCCTGGGTTTTTGGCAACTCGGCCGGGCTGCGCAGAAAGAGGCGCTGCAAGCCCAGCGCGAGGCGCGAGAAAACCTTCCGGCACTGGGCTGGGGGGAGGTCCTGGCTGCGGCCTCTTCCGTTGATGCAGCCCAGGCGCTTGCAGAAATGCATGACCGACAAGTTGTGCTTCAAGGTCGTTGGGTGCCTGAGGCGACGGTGTTCCTGGACAACCGGACCATGAACGGACGTGCCGGGTTCTACGTTGTGACGCCCATGCGCCCGGTGGGCGAAGGGGCGGCCATCCTCGTGCAGCGGGGGTGGGTGGCACGCAGATTCGACGACCGCATGGCCTTGCCTACCATCGATACCCCTGACGGTGTCGTTGAACTGACGGGCCGATTGGCCCCGCCGCCCAGCAAGTATTACCAGTTCGAAGGGGCGCAGGAGGGGGCAATCCGGCAGAATATCGAGCTTGAAGCCTTTTCGGCTGAGTGGCGCCTGCCGTTGCTGCCTGCTTCCGTCCAGCAGAGCGCACCTCAAGCTGCCGCCGACGGCATGCTTCGTGACTGGCCCAGGGTTGGTTTCGACGTCCACAAGCACTACGGCTACGCCTTCCAATGGTTTGGCCTGTGCGCACTGATTGCTATTCTGTATGTCTGGTTCCAATTCATCGTCCCGCGCCGACGCCGCGCAGTCTGAGCGTGCAGCGCAACCGGCAGCGGCACAACGCGACGAGCCGTTGACCTTGACCGTTTACGACATGCCCGACCTGGGCGCAGACAGCGCACGCCGGGTGGCGGACACGCGTGCCGGCCGGTGGAAGATGTTGATGGTGCTGCTGGTATGTGCAGCACCAGTGATTGCGTCCTACTTCACCTATTACGTGCTGCGCCCCGAGGGGCGGCGCAACTATGGCGAAATCATCGACCCGCCAGTGGCCATGCCAGCCGTGCAAGGCCAGGACGCGAATGGGCAAACCGTGCCGTTGAGTTCGCTCAAGGACCAATGGCTGTTTGTGAGCGTGGCCGACAGCGCCTGCGACGCACAGTGCGAGCGCAACCTTTACCTGCAGCGCCAGTTGCGCGAAGGCTTGGGCAAGGACAAGGACCGTGTGGATTGGGTCTGGCTGCGAACAGGTAGCCAGGAACTGAGCGAAGCCCTGCGCAAGGCCACGTCGCAGGCTACCGTGTTGCACATGGACGAGGCGGCCATCGCGTCCTGGCTCCAACCTGCCGCAGGGCATCAGCTGAAGGATCACCTGTACGTGGTTGACCCCATGGGGCAATGGATGATGCGCTTCCCGGCTGATGCGGACCCGACCCGCATGCGGCGTGATCTGGAGCGTTTGCTGCGGGCGTCCAGTTTCTGGGACCAGGCAGGGCGCTGAAGATGGACCAGCAGGTGCTGTACGACTACGCGCCCGTGGCGCGCATGATGCTCTTGGGGGTGGTGATTGCCCTGGGGCCGCTCGCATGGATCTGGCTGCGCAAGCGCGACGCCAGCCCCGCTCAGCGTCTGGCCTGGCTCACGGGGCTGACGTTGTTCCTGACCTTCGACCTGGTGCTCTTCGGTGCGTTCACCCGTCTGACGGATTCGGGCCTGGGCTGCCCCGATTGGCCCGGCTGCTACGGCAGTGCCAGCCCATTCGGCGCCAAGGTGTCCATTGCTGCGGCGCAGGAGGCAATGCCCACCGGGCCGGTGACTTTTTCCAAGGCCTGGGTCGAGATGATCCACCGCTACCTGGCGACGGCAGTGGGGGTGCTTATTCTGGTCATGGCCAGTGTGGGCTGGATCGAGCGCAAGCGTTTGAATGTGTCGGTGGCGTGGCCGCTTGCCACCCTGGCCTGGGTGTGCCTGCAAGGGGCTTTTGGCGCCTGGACGGTGACCATGAAGCTGTTCCCTGCCATCGTGACCATGCATCTGCTTGGCGGCTTGATTTTGCTGGCCTTGCTGCGGGTGCAGGCGGTCCGCTACGGCCAGGCTTTTGGCATGATGGCCGATACATTCGGGCAAGGGGGCGGCTGGAGTGCCTTCACACGCCGCGCCTTGTGGGCGCTTTTTGCCCTGGTGTGGTTGCAGATTGCCCTGGGCGGCTGGGTGAGTACCAACTACGCCGTTCTGGCCTGCCGCGACTTCCCAACCTGCCAGGGCAGTTGGTGGCCGCACATGGACTTTTCCGGTGGTTTCGAGTTGTGGCGTCACCTGGGCGTGCAAGGCTCCGGTGAAGCCTTGCCCTTTGCCGCGCTTACCGCCATCCATTACGTGCACAGGCTGATGGCGTACCTGGTGCTGGCATGTCTGCTGGCCATGGCGTGGCATCTGCGTCGCCAGGGCCATGCAGGACATGCGCGCTGGCTGCTGGCCCTGGGAGGCTGGCAGCTTTTGACCGGCCTGTCCAACGTGGTGCTTGAATGGCCGCTGGTGGCGGCCGTGTCCCATACAGGTGGCGCGGCGGCACTGGTGGTGGTCCTGACCGGCTGGCTCACCGTCCTGTCGCCCGCACAAGCCCCGCAGGGGCGCGTCTCAAACCTGCCCGACGAGCAACCCGCATGAGCAGCCCCGAATTGTCCTTGTCCTCCCCGCTGCCCCCCACGTGGAGGCAGTTCTACGCGCTGATGAAGCCGCGCGTGATCCAGCTGATCGTGTTTTGCGCTCTCATCGGCATGGTGTTGGCCGTGCCGGGCCTGCCCTCATGGGGGCAGGTGGCGCTGGCTGCGGTGGCATGCTTTGGCATCTGGCTGGTGGCAGGCGCTGCCGCTGCCTTCAACTGTGTAGTCGAGCAGCACATCGACGCCAAGATGAAACGCACCGCCTGGCGCCCCACCGCCAAAGGCGAGCTGACCAATGCACAGACGCTGACTTTCTCTGCCATTTTGTGTGCCATAGGTTCGTTCATCCTCTATGTGTGGGTGAACCCGCTGACGATGTGGCTGACCTTCGCCACTTTTGTGGGGTACGCGGTCATCTATACGGTGGTGCTCAAGCCGCTCACGCCGCAGAACATTGTCATTGGCGGGGCGTCGGGGGCCATGCCGCCTGTGCTGGGCTGGGCCGCCATGGCAGACGCCGTGACGCCTGAGTCGCTCATCCTTTTTCTCATCATCTTCCTGTGGACGCCGCCGCACTTCTGGGCATTGGCCTTGTACAGGGTGGAGGACTACCGCAAGTCGGGCCTGCCCATGCTGCCGGTGACTCACGGTTCGGAGTTCACGCGGCTGCAGATCGTGCTTTACACGCTGATCCTGTTCGCGGCGTGCCTGCTGCCTTTCGTGATGCGCATGAACGGCTGGTTCTACCTGGTGGCGGCTGTGCTGCTGAACCTGGGCTTCTGCGCTTATGGTTTCGCGCTCTGGCGCAATTATTCCGACCAGCTTGCGCGCAAGACTTTCCGCTTTTCCCTGATCCACCTGTCGCTGCTGTTTGCGGCCATGCTGGTGGACCACTACCTGGCATGAGATTGATGAACACCTTCAGCGAATCGGGTCGCCGTGGTGCCTTGCGCGGCCTGCTGGGCGGCGTGGTACTGGCCGCGCTGCTTGCCAGCGGTTGCAGCGAAAAACCTCCCTTTCAGGGTATCGACATCACTGGGGCGGATTACGCCACGGGCTTCAGCCTGACCGACCACAACGGCCAGAAGCGCACGCTGGAAGACTTTCGCGGCAAGGCGGTGGTGATTTTCTTCGGTTACACGCAGTGCCCGGACGTCTGCCCGACCTCGATGACCGAACTGGCCCAGGCCAAGGCGCTGCTGGGTCCCCAGGGGGACAAGCTGCAGGGGCTGTTCGTGAGCGTGGACCCGGAGCGCGATACGCCGGATGTCATGCGAGAGTACATGGCCAGCTTCGACCCGTCGTTCCTGGCGCTGTACGCCGAGGCTGACCAGTTGCCCGAAGTGGCCAAGTCCTTCAAGGTCTACTACAAGAAGGTGGACGGCAAGACGCCTACTTCCTACACCATGGACCACTCGGCGGGCAGCTATGTGTACGACCCGCAAGGCCGCGTGCGGCTGTACCACCGCTACGGCAGCGGGGCCGAAGGGCTGGCCTCTGACGTGAAGCGTCTGCTGGAAGAGTGAGGCTCCGCGAGGAGCCTTTTTCGGTCAACCTACGGTAGCACCGCTGATCTTGACTGCGCGCTGGTATTTGGCGCGTTCCCGTTCCATGAAGGTTCCGAAGGCCTGCGGAGTTGTGGGAGCCGGTTCAGCCATGAGGGTGGCAAAGCGGTTCTTCACCTCGGGCGCGCGCAGGGCCTGCGTGAACACCTGGTTCAGGCGTGCAACCACGTCACCCGGCGTGGCTGCCGGAGCCACCAGACCCCACCAGGTGTCGATCTCGAAGCCCGGGTAGGTCTCTGCCACGGTAGGAATATCCGGCATTGCTGGGCTGCGTTGCGCTGTGGTAACGGCCAGAGCCTTGAGTTTGCCGGAGCGGATGTTCGGGGCTGCGGTGGCCAGGTTGTCGAAATTGAAGTCCACCTGACCGGACAGCAGTGCCACCTGGGCAGGGTTGCCCCCGTTGTAGGGAATGTGCAGGGCAAAAATACCGGCCTGGTTTTTGAACAACTCGCCTGCCAGATGTCCGGCGCTGCCGTTGCCTCCCGAGCCGTAGTTGAGTTTGGCCGGGTTGGCTTTTGCGTATTTCACCAGGTCAGCCAGTGTCTGTATGCCAAGCCGCTGCGCGGTGTCGGCATTGACCACGAGCACGTTGGGAACACGCAGCATCTGGGTGACGGGCTGGAAGTCTTTCGCCGGGTCGTAGGGCAGTTTGCTGAATAACCAGGGGTTGATGGCATGCGATGCCGTTGTGGCAATGCCGAGCGTCAGGCCATCGGGTGCGGCCTTGGCGGTCAGCTCCATGCCAATGTTTCCCCCAGCGCCCGGGCGGTTTTCAATGATCACGGGCCCGCCGAGCTGATCGCGAACCTGCTCGGCCAGGATGCGTGCCGTGACGTCGATGGGGCCGCCCGCAGCGAACGGCACGATGATGCGCGTTACCTTGCCAGCCTGGGCGTGCGCCCACGAGGTTGCTGCGCTGGCCGCGAGGGCCAGGCCAGTCTGGATCAGTTGTCGGCGTTGCATCGTGTCGTCTCCTTGTTGTGTTTGCGGTGCTGTCAGGCTGCCGGGTGCTTGTCTTTTTCCGAGGTGAATGAGTCGGCGTAGAACTCCTCGTCGGGCAGACCGGCGGCCACGTAGTCGCGGTGCGCGGATTCAACGACGATGGGCGCGCCGCAGGCGTACACCTGGTGGCCAGACAGGTCGGGGAAGTCCTGCAGCACGGCCTGGTGAACGAAGCCGATGCGGCCGGTCCAGTTGTCTTCAGGCTGAGCGTCGGACACCACGGGCACGTAGCGCAGGTTGGGCATGGTGGCGCACTGTGCCTCGACCCAGGCGTTCTGGTACAGGTCGGCCGGGCGGCGGCCGCCCCAGTACAGCGTGACTGGGCGCGTGATGCCCTTGTGCTGCATGTGTTCGATCAGGGCCTTGATGGGCGCAAAGCCCGTGCCGGAGGCCAGCAGGACGATGGGCTTGTCGCTGTCTTCGCGCAGGAAGAAGCTGCCGTAGGGGCCTTCGATGCGAAGGATTTCCTTTTCCTTCATGGCGCCGAAGACGTGGTCGGTGAACTTGCCGCCCGGCATGTGGCGGATGTGCAGCTCCATGCCCGGCTGGGTTTCCTGCAGGTGCGGGGCCGTGGCCATGGAGTAGCTGCGGCGTGCGCCGTCACGCAGGATGAATTCGACGTACTGGCCTGCGTGGTACTGGAAGGTGTCGCTGGCGGGCAGCTGGAGCTTGAGGATCATCACGTCGTGGGACGCGCGTTCCAGGCTGTTGACGCGTACCGGCATCTTCTTGATGGGGAAGGCGCCTGCTTCGGTCACTTGCTTGGATTCCAGCACCACGTCGCTGGTGGCAGTGGCGCAGCAGGTCAGCACGAACCCGGCGGCTTCTTCTTCAGCGCTGAGCGCCTTGGTCTGGTGGGTGCCATGCACCACGGTGCCTTCGAGCTTCTTGCACTTGCAGGAGCCACAGGCGCCGTCCTTGCAGCCATAGGGCAGGCCAATGCCCTGGCGGATGCCTGCGGCCAGGATGGCTTCGTCGGGGTTGGAGGTAAAGGTGCGGCCGCTGGGCTGGACGGTGATGGTGAATGTCATACTGCTGAGTGTTGCGGTGCGGGGCCGTTTTGGCTCCGTAAACGTTGGATTTTCTCAAATTTGGTGAGGCGCATGGTCTGGATGGGTGCTTTGCCCGCGCGGTTCCGCCGCGAGCGGGTCTTGATCGTGGGGTGTGGTGACGTGGGGATGCGCAGCCACCGGGCGTTGGGCGCGGGTAAACGCGCACGTGTGCTGGCGTTGACTTCTTCGCCCGAGCGTGTGCAAGGGCTGCGGCAGGCAGGCGTTACGCCGCTGCTGGGCAACCTGGACGATCCGGCCAGCCTGCGCCGCCTGGCCGGTGTGGCCACCCGCGTGCTGCATCTAGCGCCACCACCCACCGAGAACCTGGCGGACTGGCGGCAGGACCCCCGCACTCGAGCCCTGACGCGCGCTCTGGCCACACGTGGGCGGCCAGCGGCGGTGGTGTATGGATCTACCTCAGGCGTGTACGGCGACTGCGGCGGCGCGTGGGTGAACGAGACGCGCGACACCGGTGCGACCACGCCGCGCGCTTTGCGCCGGGTGGACGCGGAACAGACCCTGCGCTGGTATGGCCGTGCCTTTGGTGTGCCGGTGACCTTGCTGCGCATTCCCGGCATCTACGCGCCGGACCGTGAAGGCGGCACGCCACGCGAGCGCCTGCTGCGCGGCACGCCCGTGCTGCGGCCCGAGGACGACGTGTTCACCAACCACATTCATGCAGACGATTTGGCGCGAGCTTGCGTGGCCGCACTGTGGCGGCCCAGGGGGCAGCGCGTCATCAATGTGAGCGACGACACGGAGCTGCTGATGGGGGACTACTTTGACCTGGCTGCCGACTTGTACGGCCTGCCACGCCCGGAGCGGATTGCGCGAGAGGGCGCGGAGCAGCGCCTGTCGCTGATGGTGTTGAGCTTCATGAACGAGTCGCGCCGCCTGCGCAATGACCGCATGAAGAAGGAGTTGCGCCTGCGACTGCGTTACCCGACAGTGCGCGAGGGGCTGGCTATGAATTTTCCCGTGAGTCGTGCTTGAGTCGAAAAACCGGGAATGATGTGGGACCAACAAGCAAGAAAAAAGGCTCTCCGAGGGAGAGCCTGATTTCGTGTGTGCCTGCAAGTTCTATAACGTGGTGCCGGGGGCCGGACTCGAACCGGCACGGTGTTTTGCACCGGCAGATTTTGAATCTGCTGCGTCTACCAATTTCGCCACTCCGGCTGCAGGGTAAGCCGAAATTATGGCACAGTGAAGGGGCACTTCCGGCCGCTTAGAAAAAAACGATCCATGAAATCTGCATCCAGCAATGCTGCACGCCGCAGCACCAAGCCCAAAACCCCGCGCGTTTACCAGACCATTGAAGGCGCCATTGGCCATACGCCACTGGTAGCCTTGCAACGCATTGGTGCCGAGTCGAACCGCGCACGCGGCAACGTGGTGCTGGGAAAGCTGGAGGGCAACAACCCAGCCGGGTCGGTGAAAGACAGACCGGCCTTGTCGATGATCCAGCGCGCCGAGGAGCGCGGCGAAATCAAGCAGGGCGACACGCTGATCGAAGCTACATCGGGCAACACCGGCATTGCGCTGGCCATGGCAGCGGCCATCAAGGGTTACCGCATGGTGTTGATCATGCCGGAGGACCTGAGTATTGAGCGTGCCCAGACCATGAAGGCCTTTGGCGCGGAGCTGATCCTGACCCCCAAGAGCGGCGGCATGGAATACGCGCGCGATCTGGCCGAGCAGATGCAGAAAGATGGCAAGGGCCGCGTGCTGGACCAGTTTGCCAACCCCGACAACCCTCGCATCCACTACGAAACCACGGGTCCCGAGATCTGGGAGCAGACGGGCGGACAGATCACCCATTTCGTCAGCGCCATGGGTACCACCGGCACCATCACCGGGGTGTCGCGCTTCCTCAAGGAAAAGAACCCGGCCATCCGCATCATCGGTGCGCAGCCAAGCGAAGGCTCGCGCATTCCGGGCATCCGCAAGTGGCCGCAGGAATATTTGCCCAAGATCTACGACCCGTCCCACGTGGACGAGCTGGTGTATGTGAGCCAGCCCGACGCGGAGGAGATGTGCCGACGCCTGGCGCGAGAAGAAGGCATCTTCGCGGGCATTTCGGCGGCGGGCGCCTGCTGGGTGGCCCAGCAGATCGCGCAGCAGGTGGAGAACGCCACCATCGTGTTTGTGGTGTGCGACAGGGGTGACCGCTACCTGTCCACTGGTGTGTTCCCGGCCTGACCGACGCTGCCGAGCATTCGTGAGCGAACTGCGCTACTGCCCTGCCTGCGCCACGACGTTGGCGCAGATTGAACTGCCCGAGGACGGTGGACCCAAGACGCGCCTGCGTTGCCCCGCTTGCGGCTGGACGCACTGGAACAACCCGGTGCCGGTGCTGGCGGCCATTGTGGAATTGGATGGCAAGGTGCTGCTGGCGCGCAACGCGGCATGGACGCGGCGCATGTTTGCCTTGATCACCGGCTTCATGGAGGCGGGTGAAAGCCCTGAAGAAGGCATACGTCGCGAGGTGCTGGAGGAAACCGGTCTGACCGTCGAGCGGCTGGCGCTGGTGGGCGTGCACGATTTCCAACGCATGAACCAGGTGATCATCACCTACCACGCTGTGGCGCATGGCGAGGTGCGCTTGTCGCCCGAGCTGGCCGAATACAAGCTGTTCGACCCCAAGGATGTGATCTGCTGGCCCGCTGGAACGGGCTGGGCGCTGGCCGACTGGTTGCGTTCGCGGGGCATTGAGCCGCGCTTCATGGAGCTGTCTGCCAACTGAGCAGCAAAATTACCCCACCCCCCTTAAAATGCGCCGTCAAACAGGAACCGAACCATGAACGTAGACCGAGAACTCGACGCACGCGGCCTGAACTGCCCGCTGCCCATCCTCAAAGCCAAGAAAGCCCTGGCGGAAATGACCAGCGGCCAGACCCTGAAAGTGATTGCCACCGATACCGGTTCGGTGCGCGACTTCCAGGCCTTTGCCAAGCAGACCGGCAACGAACTGGTGGAGCAGGACACCACCGGGCCGGATTACGTGACGGTGCTGCGCCGCCGCTGATCCCAGCTCACGAAAAAGGCCGCTCTTGAGCGGCCTTTCTGGTTTGTACCGGGTATCAAGCCCCGAGGCGTTGCAACTGCTCCTGCAACCGCTCCAGCGTAGCGCCGAATTCGGCCACACGCTTCTTCTCCTGCTCGATCACGGCAGGCGGCGCCTTCGCCACGAAGGCTTCGTTGCCCAGCTTGCCATTGGCCTTGGCGATCTCGCCCTGCAGGCGCGCCACTTCCTTGCCAAGGCGGGCCTTTTCGGCGGCCACGTCGATTTCCATGAACAGGCACAGGCGTGCGTCACCCACCACGGCCACGGGGGCAGCCTGTGCGGCGGCGCTCCAGCTGGCCTCGTCGGCAAACACCTTCACCTCGCTCAGCTTGGCCAGGGCCTGCAGCACGGGGGCAATGTCTTGCAGGAAGGTGGCACCGGCCGGGCTGCCAGCCACGGCGTACAGCGGCAGGCGTTGAGCGGGTGATACGTTCATTTCACCGCGCAGGTTGCGGCAGGCATCCACCAGGGCCTTGAGTTGGGCCACGTGGGCTTCGGCCTGCTCGTCGATGCGCTCGGGCTGGCTCACGGGGTAGGCCGCCACGCTTACCGAATCGCCAGCACGGCCTGCCACGGGGGCCACCTTCTGCCACAGCTCTTCGGTGATGAAGGGGATGATGGGGTGTGCCAGGCGCAGGATGGTTTCCAGCGTGCGGATAAGCGTGCGGCGGGTGCCGCGCTGCTGCTCGGCGTTGCCGGTGTTGATCTGCACCTTGGCAATTTCGAGGTACCAGTCGCAGAACTCGTTCCAGACGAACTCGTAGATGGTGTTGGCCACGTTGTCCAGGCGGTATTCGGCAAAGCCCTTGGCCACCTCGGCTTCCACGCGCTGCAGGCGCGAGACGATCCAGCGGTCGGCCTGGCTGAAGTGCAGGTAGCCGCCACCGGGCACGCAGGCGTCGGCAGTGTGTTCGCTCAGGCCGCAGTCTTGGCCTTCGCAGTTCATCAGCACAAAGCGCGTGGCGTTCCAGAGCTTGTTGCAGAAGTTGCGGTAGCCCTCGCAGCGCT
>CAMLOF010000017.1 GCA_946481585.1 uncultured Macromonas sp.
TCCTCGCTCATGCGCGGAACGATCCAGCCGATGTAGGTCAGCGCCCGGAGCATCAGGAACAGGTCGAGCTGCCCGAAATCCAGCGGGCGCAGCGATCGATAGCCCTCGCACAGCGCCGCCTGCAGCGCGGGGTAATCGGGTTCCGCACGGTTTCTCAGCAAGGCCGTGGCAACATCGAAGAGGCGAAAGCCGAAGGCGCTGTCATCGAAGTCGATCAACTGGACGCGGCCATGGTCGAGCAGCACGTTCTCGCGCACCGCATCGGCATGGATCAACCCGTAATCGAGCGTCGGCATCAACCCTTCGAGGGCTTCGACCGCTGCCGTGCGGGCGCGCTCCAACGTACGTCTTTGCGCGGCGTCCAGTTGCGGGTTCTCCCAGAAAGCCCCCCACAGGGGCTGCTGCCCGAGCAGTCCTTCCAGCCCCCAATGCGGGCGGGTGAATCCAGGCGGGCGTTCCCAGGCGTCGGAAAGCACATGCAGGTGTGCGAGCGTTCGGCCAATCTCGTGGAACACCGTTTCCCGCTGCTCGATGTTCAGCGGTATGCCGGAGCGTCCCAGCGGCGTCCCACCCAACCAGGAAAGCACACTGATGTACTGGCCGTCCACCTCTTCCAGCAAGCGGCCAGCCTGTGACGGCAGTGGGTGTGGAACGGTCAGTCCGCCCTGTGCCATGGCTTGCATCCAGGCAAGTTCAGACTCCAGCTCGGCAACGCTTCGGTAACCCACCCGGTGGACGCGCAAGGCAAAGTCCTGGCCTGCCTTGTTGGCAAGACGGAACACGAGGTTCTCGCGCCGGGCGGCGAGCACCATGCGCTCGGCGGTCAGCGGCCAGTGACGCGCCGCCTTTTTCGCCAGCTCAAGCAGTTGCACGTCGTTCATCACAGGTCAACCGGCAGTTCGCTGAGGACTTCATCGAGCCGGTCCAACAACACGTCGGCGTTGGCTCGCGAGAAGGGCATCGGTGGGCGGATCTTGAGGGTGTTGTAGTGAATGCCGAGGAAGTTGATGACGACGCCGCGCCGGCGCATTTCGTTCGCGACCTGCTTGGTGTAGGCCGTGGCCGGTTCACGCGTGGCACGCGACTTGACGAGTTCCGCCCCGAAGAACAGACCACTGCCGCGTACGTCACCAATGACCTCGTGGCGCAGGGCCAGTTCAGCCAGACGCTGACGTGCGTAGGCACCAACGTCCTGGGCGTTCTCCATCAACCGTTCGTCCTTCAACACGGACAACGTGGCCATGGCAGCCGCCGCTGACACCGGGTTGCCGCCGAAGGTGTTGAAGTAGCGGAAAGACTTTCGGAACGCGGCCATCGCATCAGGATGGGTGACCACCCCGCCCACCGGGTGACCATTGGCCATGGGCTTGCCCATGGTCACCACGTCCGGCACGAAGCCCATGCGCTGGTGACCCCACATGTGTGAACCAAGCCGGCCAAAGCCCGGTTGCACTTCGTCGGCGATGACGATGCCACCAGCACGCCGCACCACCTCTATGGCCGGGTCAAGCCAGCCCTGCGGCAGGTCAGGGAAACCTTCGTTGGCAAAGAAGGGGCACAGGATGATGGCCGAGAGGCCAAAGCCATCCGCCTTCAGTTCGGCCACCGCACGTTCTACCTCGGCGGCAAAGGCCAGCGCGTGAGCGTGCCCAGGCACGCCGCCCAACGGACGGTAGCTGTCTGGTGCGGGCACAAACTTCACATTGGGCCACGTGCCACCCGGTGGGGGATTGGTCCGGCTCAGCTGCGAGACCGCCAGGGTATTGCCATGGTAGGTGTGGTCGCTGGCGATGATGCCCGTCTGCCCGGTAACGGCACGCGCCATGCGAATCGCAATGTCGTTGGCCTCCGAGCCGGTGCAGGTGAGGATGGCGGTGGACAGCTCTGGCGCGAAGGTCGCGGTCAGCTGGTCCAGGTAGTCGAGCATGCCCTCGTGCAGGTAGCGTGTGTGCGTGTTCAGTGTCGATGCCTGACGGCAGATGGCCTCGACCACTCGCGGGTGGCAATGGCCAACGTGTGGCACGTTGTTGTAGCAATCCAGGTAGCGATTGCCGTCGGCGTCCCAGACCCAGACGCCCTCGCCTTTGACAAGGTGCAGGGGCTCCTCGTAGAAGGTGGACACGTTCGGCCCCAGGCGTTGGGCACGGCGCTGCACCAGCTGGCGCGTGCGGGCAGAAACTTCGGTGATTCGGGTCATGTTGTTCCTTCTCGGCGCATTTGGCGGTTATCTGGCGATCACCCCTGCAGCCACCCACTCATCGAACACGCGCAGAGCGGTCTGCGCGAACGCTTCGTCGTTGATGTGTGCATCGATTGGCCGAACCTCGGTGCTTGGCGACACCACATGGCGCATCTCATCCACGAAGGCCTTCAAGCCTTCGGGGTCGTGCAAGGCTTCGCCAGGACGGTCCCACTGCTCAACCCCGCCCGTGGGCAACAGCAGGGCAGTTGGGCCGGTGGCCTGGGCCAGCCGGTCCGCCATGGCACGAGCAACGCTGCGGCGCATGTCATGGTCGACACACACCGATGCAATCAGGCGGTTGTGATAGTGAACTGCGCGGTCGGCGAAGCGTTCCGGGCAGCGCGTCCAGGCTGCGAAGTCCACCATGTCGGTGGCCCCCGGCGCCACGATCTGTGGCACGCCCGCGCGGCCCGCACCCAGCAGGCGTTCGGTGCCTGCGCTCACGCAACTGCCTGCTAGGTCGTTCACCAGCTCCTGCAGGCTGAAATCCATCACCGCCGCGAAGTAGCCGCGCCGTGCCAGGTCTTCAAACGCCCGGCCGCCCATGCCAGTGGTGTGGAACACCGCCAACTCGTAGCCACGCGACTCCAGAGCTGGCTTGAGTTTCTTCATGTACGACAGCGCACTGCTGCCCAGCGAGGTCATACCCACCACGGGGCGCGGATCAGCTTCGGCGGCGCGCGCCAGGCACGCGCCCACCACTGCACCTGCAGCCTGACCCAGTGCCGCCTTGCACAGGCGGTTGAGGCCGTACAGGCCGCCCGCCCAGAGCCGCATGATCAGATCGGGCGGGATGCGGTCCGGGGGGATCAACGGGGAATAGGCGATGGTGGAAAGCACCACCTTCGGGCAACCCAGCGGCAGCGCATTGGCCACGTCCAGTGCCAGGTCGGTGCCCATGGTGCCGCCCAGCGCCAGCAAGCCATCGAAGCGGCCTTCAAGGTACCACTGCACCGCAAGCAGCGTGGCGCCGGTGGCCATGAGTTTCATCGAGGTGTTCTCGTCACCGGTCTCCATCACCTGCTGCAACGTCGCACCTGCGGCTGCGGCAACCTCGGTGTTGGGAATGTCGGGCGTGAAGCCGCCCTTGCCGAGCACGCCTACGTCCATCACCACTGCCGTGCCGCCAAGATGCTCCACCGACTCGCGCAGATAGGCCATCTCGTCACTCTTGGTATCGACAGTGCCGATGAGAAGAATGACGGGTGGGCG
Organism: uncultured Macromonas sp.; assembly: GCA_946481585.1. The sequence goes on from CAMLOF010000017.1 coordinate 3,455, forward strand.
ACTGGCCTTGGTTGGGCTCACAGGGATGCCTCCACGGCAGCAAATGCCGCTTCCAGGGTGTCGCACAGGTAGTCGATTTCTGCCTTCGATATCACCAGCGGCGGCGACAGGATGAGGTTGGCCCCCGAGATGCGCACCATCAGCCCGCGCCGGTAGGCTTCCCGGGCCACGCGGGCCGGGATGTCGCTGCTGCGCGGCATGGGCGTGCGTGCGGCCTTGTCCTCCACCATTTCAATGCCCAGCATCAGCCCCACGCCACGCACGTTGCCAACGAAGCTGCATGTCTTCTCCAGCTTGCGCAGGCGTTCTTGCATGATGGCGCCCACGCGAGCGGCGTTGCCCGGCACGTCCAGTGCCTCGATCTGGTCGAGCGTGGCCAGTGCCGCGGCGGCGGCCACCGGGTGGGCACTGTAGGTGTAGCCGTGGCTCACCGCGCCCAGGCTGGTCGTGTCCTGCTCGAACACCTTCGCCACCTTGCGGCCGATGGCCGTGGCCCCCAGCGGCACGTAGCCCGAGCTGATGCCCTTGGCCAGGCACCACATGTCGGCGTTCACGCCCCACAGGCGCGTGCCGAACAGCTCACCGGTGCGCCCGAAGCCGGTCACCACCTCGTCGGCAATCAGCAGCACGCCGTACTTGTCGCAGATCTTGCGAACCAGCGGCCAGTAGTTGGCCGGCGGCACGATCACGCCTCCCGCACCCTGCACCGGCTCGGCAATGAAGGCAGCCACGGTGTCGGGCCCCTGGAACACGATCTCGCGCTCCAGCAGCTCGGCACAGATTTCGCCCAGCGCCATGGGGTCGTCGGTGTAGGGGTTGCGGTACAGCCACGGCGTGTCGATGTGAAAGCACCCGGGCAGCAGCGGCTCGTAACCCCGGCGGAAGTTGGTGTTGCCGTTGACGCTCATGCCGCCAAAGTGCACGCCGTGGTAACCCTGGCGCAGGCTGATGAACTTGTAGCGGTCGCCCTGGCCCTTGAGCTTCCAGTACTGGCGCGCGATCTTCAGCGCCCCCTCAACGGCGTCAGACCCGCCGTTGGAGAACAGCACCGCCGACACGTCTTCGGGCTGCATCAGCTTCACCAGCCGCGCCGACAACTCGATGGCCTTGACGTGCGTGGTGCCTCGGAACACGTTGTAGAACGGCAGTTCGTCCAGCTGCGCCACAATGGCGTCGCGCACCGCCGTCGCGCTGTGGCCCAGGTTGCTGCTCCAAAGGCCGCCCACGCCGTCGAGCATCTTGTGCCCGTCCACGTCCCAGATCCAGCAGCCCTCGCCTCGCGCCACGATGTCGGGGCGCGACTTCTTCATGGCCGCCGGGTGGGCCATGGGGTGCCAAAGGTATTCGGCGTTGTCTTGCTTGAGTTGTTCAATGGTGCTCATGGGGCTGTCCTTGCAAGGCTCAGAAAGGTTGTCCAACGGTGACGGTCTTGATCTCGGTGTAGTGCAGCAGGCCCTCGGCGCCCATCTCCTGCCCCACACCGCTTTCCTTCCAACCGCCAAAAGGCATCTCGGGCTGCGAGACCCCGAAGTGGTTGATGCCCACCATGCCCGCCTCGATCTCCTCGGACAAGCGGTGCGCCGTGGCCAGGTCACGGGTGAAGGCGTAGGCCCCCAGGCCGTAAGGCAGGGCGTTGGCCTGCTCGATCGCCTGGTCCAGGGTCTCGTAGGGCTGGATCACAGCGATGGGCCCGAACGGCTCCTGCTGCATCAGGCGGCTGCTGGGGGGCGCATCGGCAAACACCGTGGGCTCGAAGAAGAAGCCTGCACTTGGGGCGCGCCGCCCGCCGGTGAGCAGGCGCGCGCCCTGCCCCTGCGCGTCGTCCACGAAGCGCTCCATGTCGTCGATGCGGCGGGCGTGGCTAAGCGGCCCCATCTGTGTGCCCGGCTCCAGACCGGCGCCCAGGCGCAGCGCGCGGGCGGCCTCGGCAAAGCGTTGGGCAAACGCCGCGTGCTGGTGGGCTGCCACGTAAAAGCGAATGGGCGATGCACACACCTGCCCCGCGTTTCGGTACTTGGCCGCGATGGACTGCTTCAACACAAAGTCCAGCCCCGCACCTTCGCCCATGTCGGCCGCCACGATCACCGGCGCATGTCCACCCAGCTCCCCTGTAAAGCGCTTCACGTGCCGCGCCGCCTGCTCGCCCAGCAGCTTGCCCACGGCCACCGAGCCGGTCACCGACACCTTGGCCATCTCGGGCCGCGCAATCAGGAACGCCGACACCTGAGCTGGGTCGCCACAGACCATGTTGATGGCTTCGGCAGGCACACCAGCATCCAGAAAGCAGCGCACCAGCAGCATGCAGCTGCCCGGCGTTTCTTCAGCGGGTTTGATGACCACGCTGCAACCCGCCGCCAACGCACTCGCCAGCTTGCGCGTGGGCAGGTTGACCGGGAAGTTCCACGGCGTGAACGCAGCCACCGGCCCCACGGGCTGGCGCGTCACCGTCTGCGACAGAATGCCCTCCACACGCGGCGCCACGGTGCGGCCATACAGGCGCTTGCCCTCCTCGGCCTGGAAGTCCAGGATGTCTGCCGACAGCAGCACCTCGCGGCGCGACTCGCTCAGCGGCTTGCCCTGCTCCTGCGTCAGCACGGTGGCCATTTCCTCGGCCCGCTCGCGCATCAGTTGCGCGGCACGGCGCAGCACCACGTAACGGTCGTGCGGGCGCACCCGGCGCCACTGCTGGAAGCCGCGCAGGGCCGATTCGGCGGCAGCCTGCAACTCGGCCACGCCCGCCAAGGGCAAGTCAGCCAGCACCTGTTCATTGGCCGGGTTGACCACCGGCCTGGCGCCGCCAGATGCAGAAGTGAGCCATGCGCCAGCCACATGCAGTGCCAGCGGCGGATAGGGGAAAGAAGGTTCGTGAGCCATGGGCCCAACGATAGGCCGCCCCCTCGCTCAACCGTGATCGGTTTTGCGCAAACCTGCCTTACGGGTTTACCCTGTTTTGCCTTTGCGGGCCCGCGCCAGCGTCTCGGAAGGCAACTCGAAGAAGTGCTTCCTGTAGTCCAGCGAGAACTGCCCCAGGTGCCAGAAACCCCAGCGCGCCGCCACATCCTGCACCGTGGTGCCCGGGCCAGCCTGGCGCAGGTCGCGCCGCACGCCGTTGAGCCGAAGCGCCCGCAGGTACTTGGTGGGCGAGGTGCCCAGCACATCCTGGAAGCAGTAGTTCAGCTTGCGGCGGCTGGCCCCCACGCGGCTGCACACCTCCAGAATGGAAAGCGGCTCGTCCGGGTGCGACATCATCAGATCACACGCCTTGTCCACCAGCCGCTTGCGCCGCGCCAACGTGTCCAGGTTCGACACGTCCACCGAGGGCGGCAGCGCCTCGATCCACTCGATGAGGATGTCATCGCGCAACTGGCGCAGGCCTGACGCGTCGCTGAAGTGCTGCGCCAGCGCCAGTGCCTGCTTCAACACCTGCAGGTGCTTGTCGCGCAAGGCCATGGCACAGGCCGGCGAAGGCTCCAGTGCGACCTGATGTTCCAGCCACGCCGCCAGCGGCTTCTGGTACATGCGCTCCCACAAGGGGTTGAGCAGCTCGCGGTCCACCACCACCGCCATCAGCGCGTGGTTTGGCGGCGTCACCATGTCAATCTCACGCCCCCGGCCGCACATGATGGCGTCGGGCGCCACCCGCTGCCCGTCAAAATAAACATCGTCCGAGGGCTGCTGCGACATGGCAAAGCCGTACACCTCGTCGCCCAGCCGGCCGCGTTGCCGCAGCGCCAGGTTGGTGCGCTCGCCCACAAGACGCACGCCACCGAGCTGCACCATGGTGAATTCGCCCCGGAAAGGGCCACTCGATAGCTGCTCGTAATGCAGCGCCCACCCGCCCTGCACGGCAGCATGGGCGTCAATATCGAACGTCAGCACGGAACGCGCCCAGGCCCCGGTCTGCTCATCGTCGATGGTGGGGGCGGTCAAGGGGTGCCTCATGGGAAAACAGTCTGCTTGCAACACGAAGAGGCCGCAAGCATGTCGCGTACCAGCCAGCGCCGCACGAGGGGAAACCCGCAAGCAATCGTGCGCAAGCTTGATAACCCCCCGCCAACCCCGCCCCCTAGCATCCCGACACCCGACGGACCTGTGCGTCGCCGGGCTTGTTTGCCTCAGCCAAAAAGGATGATCACATGACACAGTTCTCTCGCGCCACACTGAGCGCACTGGTACTCGCGCTGGGCTCCGCAGCAGCGCACGCCGAAGTCTCGTTCAACCTGGGCGTCGTTTCGCTCTACAAGTCCAATGGTTTGGACCAGGACAACCCGAAGGGCAAGGGGTTGCGGCCCGCCGTCCAGGGCGGTATCGACAAGGTGTTCGACAACGGGTTTTACGTTGGAAACTGGAACTCGACAGGCCGCTTTGGCGACGCCAACATCGAAATGGACATATATGGAGGTCACCGGGGCAAAGTCACTGAAAACCTGGGTTACGACATCGGCGTGATCCGCTTCCTCTACCCCGGCAGCGGCGGAGGCTGGAACGGCAACGAGGCCTACGCAGCGCTGACGTGGAACGGCCTCACCTTGAAATACGCGCAAGGCGTCAGCGGCGTCATCAAAGACTTTGGCCGCCTCAGCTTGGGATACAGCATGCCCCTCGGCGAAAGCTGGACCGCGCAGGCCATCGTGGGCTTTCGCAACCGTGAGGCTGGCAACTTCGATGACTACGCCATCGGTCTGACCAAGGATCTGGGCAACGGATTGAGCATGGGTCTGCAACTGTCCGGCACCACGCACAAAGCAGACCTGGGTGGCGCAGGCGACAACCGTCTGGTTCTCAGTTTGATCAAGGGCTTCTGAGCCGCAGAACACCAAGCCCTCTGCCTGCGCAACCCATGCATCACATCGAAACAACGAACCCATCCGCGACGTGATCAGTTGATCTGCCAAAAACGGTTTGTGGCCGCTAGCACATTTGCGCGTATTCCCGGTTGCACGCAACGCTACAGCGGCCACAATACCCGGCATGAATCGGCATGCCGCCCTCACCCACGAACTGCGCAACGCCTCTGCCCTGGTGGTGGACGGCAACCCCGTCTCTCGCAGCATCCTGGTGTCGCAGTTGCGCGACCTGGGGTTGAAGTCAGTCATGCAAAGCCCGCGCGCCATGGACGCCAGGCGCCAGCTCGAATTCCGCACTTTCGACATTGTGGTGTGCGAGCAGAACTTTCCCAACGACCTCACCACCGGCCAGGACCTGCTCGACGACCTGCGCCGCTGCGGGCTGCTGCCCTTCGCCACCGTGTTCATCATGGTCACGGGCGAAGCCAAGTACTCCAAGGTGGCCGAAGCCGCAGAGTCAGCGCTGGACTCCTACCTGCTCAAACCCTACACCGCCATTCGGCTGGAAGAACGCATCTTCCAGGCGCGCCAGCGCAAGGTCGCCTTGCGCGACATCTTCACCGCCATCGAATCGCAAGACTTTGGCACTGCGGCGCGCCTTTGCCTGGAACGCTTCCACGACCGCGGCGACTACTGGCTCTACGCGGCGCGCGTAGGCGCCGAACTGCTGCTGCGCACCGAACAGTACGATGCGGCGCAAAAGCTCTATGAAGCCGTCATCGCAGCCAAAACGCTGCCCTGGGCCAAGCTGGGCGTGGCCCGCGTGCAACTGGAAACCGGCCACACGCAAAAAGCCGCGTCCACGCTTGACGGTCTCATCAACGCCGAGCCCGGCTACGCCGACGCCTACGACGTGATGGGGCGTGCGCAAATCGAGCTGGGCAACTTCGAAGCGGCCATGCAGTCCTACAAAATGGCCACCGACATGACGCCCGCCTCCATCAGCCGCCTGCAGCGCCTGGGCATGCTGGCTCACTACTGTGGGCAGGGCGACGTGGCCGACGAGATGCTCTCCCGCGCAGTAAGGCTGGGGCTGGACTCCAAGATGTTCGACGCCCAGTCGCTCGTGCTGCTTGGCTTCATGCGCTTCAACGCTAACGACCGCAAGGGCCTGCAACGCTGTGTTGAAGACACAGCGAACATGGTGGAAAAACACCCCACCTCGGCGCGCCTGCGGCGCCTGCTCGACGTGCTCCAGATCGCCATGCTGCTGCTCGACGCCCAGGTGGCACGCGTGCTTGAACTGGCGCGCGCCATGATGGGCCAGATCCTCGACGAGGAATTCGACTTTGAAGCCGCCTGCAACCTGATGACGCTGCTGGGCGTCATGGCGCAGCGTGCCATCCAGATCGACGAAGTCGAAGACAAGGTGACCGTTCTGGGCAGGCGTTTCTGCACCACCAAGGCGCTCACCGAACTGCTGGCCCAGGCTGCCAGCGCCCACCCGCCCTACGCTGACAAGCTCACCGCCATGCATGCAGAAGTGCTCGCCATCATCGAGCACGCCATGCGCCAGAGCCTGGCGGGCAACCCGCGTGCCGCCGTGGTTGAGCTTCTGGCACAAGGCCGCCAGACCTGCAACGCCAAGATCATCGAATCCGCATGGGGCGTTCTCAAACGCTACGAGGAACGCATAGAAGACGCCGAAGCCCTCTCCACCGAAGTACAGGAACTGCGCAACCGCTACCAGACGCAGGCCAGCAGGCCCGCCATTGGCGACAAGAACCTGCGCCAGTCAGGCGGCGTGAGCCTGCGGTTGATGGACGCCAAGCCCACCGAGGCATGATACGGGCATTGTGAACACAGATATTCCAGACAACCTTCAACTTGAGGCCGACCCGCTGGCCGACGCCATCGTCGCTCGCATCGTCGGGCCCGGACACCCTCACCCCTGGACCCCAGACGCACCGCCCTGGCGCCGCATAGCCAAGGCCAACCGCCTGATGGCGCAGTGGAGCGACAACGCCAGCTTGGCAAACCCCTGCCAACCCGATGGCAACGGCGATGAAGACCTTGACATTGCCAATGCCCTCAACGACTACGTACAAGCCGCTCGCGACCTGCCCGCCTGGGCTGACCACGACAAGATTCGCCAAGCCGAAGACGTCTTCCTCAACCACAGCGTGCTTTCCTGCACGCTGCTCTTCTGCGCCAGCCTGCCGCAGTGCTATGTGATCCCCGACCTTGCACTCGTCCTGCACACCGCTGGCCAGCTGGAGGCCCACACCGAGCACCGCATCCGCTCCACGGCGGCCATGATCTTCCCGGTCATGTTTCCTGGCGGTCTGACCAGCGCCAAGGGCACGGGCATCGTTCAGATCCTCAAGGTCCGGCTCATCCATGCCACCATTCGCCACCTGATTCTGCGTGGAACGCCCGAGCAAGCCGTGGCGCCTGGCGCAGCGGCCACCCGCCCTGCACTGCCTTTGCCCAGCCGCGCCACCGGCTTGCACCAGGCCATGTACCACAGCGGTTGGGACGTGGCACGCCTTGGTCTGCCCTGCAACCAGGAAGAACAGGCCTACACCCTGCTCACCTTCAGCCACATTTTTCTGCGGGGCATGCGCCAGCTGGGTGTGGGCCTGTCGACCGAAGAGGAAGAAGCCTACCTGCACACGTGGAACGTGGCCGGGCACGTGCTGGGCATCCAGCCCACCCTGATGGCTCGCAGCATGGAGCAGGGGCAAGTACTGTTTTCGTCCATGCAGGCAGACGGCATCACCCATCCGGTTCAACCCGACCCGCGCCCGGCTCTCACCGAGGCACTCATGCAAACCATGGCCAACGCCATTCCCTTGTCCCTCATCCGCCCGTGGCCCCGGCTGCTCACACGCTGGCTGTGCGGCGCCGTCACCGTCCGGGCCTTGTCGCTCAAGTCGCAAGCCCCTTGGTACTCCCAGGGCCTGTTCTGGCTGGTACTCGTGCTCTGCCGGGGCATCGACGCCATCGCCCGGCTGGTGTGGCCCCGCTTTTCCCTCTCCGCCGCCCTCACCCGCGTGATAGGACGCCAGCTCATGGCCCAACTGCTGCTGAGCGAGACCCGTCCCCTCAACCTGCCTGAACATCTGATTCATCAAATGAAGGCGGCCGTCTCACCGGATACCCCAGCGCCTCACGTCCCGGCCTGGCTGCACGCCATCGAACGCAAATTGGCTCCCCGGCCCGCCACAGCCAACATCACTTCGCCAGCAACGTGATCTTCCCGCCCAGGTTGCCCAAGCCGGTGCGGCTCACCTCTTGGTGCGCCGGTCTGCTGCTGTTCGTGCTCTGTCTGGTGGCGCGCGCCACGCAGCCAACGCTACCACTGAACGACGCCACCCCGCGCATCGACGCCTGGCCGTCACTCACCTGGCTGGTGGAAACCGGCAACCCACACTCCCCCACCGAGGCTTACGCGCGACGCGAACAATTCAACACGCCCGCAGGCCCCAGGTTGACGCTGGGCATGCAAAAGCGCCCTTACTGGCTGCACCTGCCGCTGAACGTGCTGGCAAGCTCCGACGGCCGCTGGGTGCTCGACATCGATCACCCGCCCCTTCTTCAACTCGACGCATACGTTCTGCTCAAAGGGCAAGTCGTCCAGCATGAATCCCTGGGCAGCCTGCGCCCCGGCGCCAACAGGGAACTCCGCACCCTGTCGCACGCCGTCACGCTGCAGCTCCAACCCGGCCAGAGCTATGACTTGCTGATCCGCGTGGAAACGACCAGCGCGTCCATCCTCCCCATCACGCTGCAAAAGCCCGCCTCCCTGCTCAACCAGGCCCTGGGCGAACAAATGCTGCAGGGCATGTTGCTGGGCTTGGCGCTGTGCCTGCTGGCCTACAGTCTGTTGCAGTGGTTCAGCCTGCGTGACCCACTTTTCCTCTGGTACGTGCTCATGACGGGCGGGAGCGTCTGGTTCGCAGCCTACTTCCACGGCGTCGGTTCGCAGCTCCTCTGGAGCGACAGCCCATGGCTCGCCCGTCACTCCGGCGGTCTCTCTGCCATGGTGGCCACGTGCGGTGGGTTTCTTTTCATCAGCGAAATTCTTCACTCCCGCCAGCCCCTTGCGTGGCGGCTCAAACTCATGCGGGGCGGCGCCGTACTGGCGTGCCTGCTTGCCCTGGCCTACGGGCTCGACGCCTTCGACAGCCGTGCCATGGTTGCCATCGTCACCGTGCTTGGGCCGGTCCCCGCACTGATAGGCATACCCGGTGCCTGGCATCTGGCAAGGCGGCGCGACCCCATGGGCGCCACACTGCTCGTCGCCTGGGCGGTGTACTTCGCATCCGTCTTGGTGTCAGCCAGCATCATCCAGGGCAGGATGCCCATCAACTTCTGGACGCAGCACGCCCTCCAGTTCGGTGCCACGCTGGACATGCTCCTGTTCATGCACGTGCTGGGCCTGCGGTCCAAGGCCATGCAACAGGCGGCTGCCGCTGCCCATCAGGAACGCGACCGCATGCGTTCCCTGGCCTACAACGACCCGCTCACCGGGCTGCCCAACCGGCGCGGCCTGCACCTGGCGCTCACCCATGCGCTGACGCAGTGCAACCCGCAACGCCCCCTGGCCGTGTACCTGCTGGACCTGGACGGTTTCAAACCCGTGAACGACCGGTACGGGCACGACGTGGGAGATGAACTCCTCGTCGCGGTCACCCGCAGGCTGCAAGACCACCTGCGCCAGGCCGACCTGGTGGCACGCCTGGGTGGCGACGAATTCGTCGTCGTGGCACAAGTTCACTCCGGTCAACAAGCGCACGATCTGGGCCAAAAACTGCTGGAGGCGTATCGCCTGCCATTCACCATCGGCCCAGACCTCCAGGTCACCGTCGGCCTGACCATAGGCTACGCCATGGCCCCGCAAGACGGCACCGATGGCATGGAACTGCTGCGACTGGCAGATGCCGCCATGTACGCAGGCAAGCAGAGCGGCAAGTTCTGCCTGCGCCGCTGCACCAGCGCCATCAGCCCCGCGTGATTTTTTTGGCTCCGGATGGAATAAACCTCGCCCCACCCGTGTTTACGTAGGGCAAGCCTGTTTATCCTCAACCTCTGGAGCCCAACCATGAACCGCCGTCCGTTTCTCCGCTTCCTGATGCCCGCCGCCCTGCTCGTAGCCACCTTGGGCGCTGGGTGTGCCAGCATGAACATGCCCGCCTCCGTCAAGGTCAGCGACGGCGTGCTGACCGGCGCCAACGGCATGACGCTCTACACCTTTGACCGCGACGCGGCTGGCAGCGGCAAGAGCGTCTGCAACGGTGCATGCGCCACCAACTGGCCCCCGCTGCTGGCTGGCGACAGCACCCAGGCAGGCGGCGACTTCTCCATCGTCGTGCGTGACGACGGCCAGAAACAAATCGCCCACAAGGGCAAGCCCTTGTACTTCTGGGTGAAGGACGCCAAGCCCGGCGACCGCACTGGCGACGGCGTCAACAACGCCTGGCGCCTGGCCAGGCCCTGAGCAGGATCGGCACGCGTGGGCATCGAAAGCGCATTGCCCCACATCCCCCGGTTGCGCCGCTATGCCCGGCTGCTGACCGGCGACGCCACGCGTGCCGACGACCTGGTGCAAGACACGCTGGAGCGCGCCTGCCGCAAATGGAGCCTGTGGCAACCGCGTGCCGACGGCGGTGGCCTGCGCGGCTGGCTGTTCTCGCTCATGCACAACCTGTACCTGAACCAGGTCCGCGACCATGGGCGCGACGACGCCCATGAAGAACTCGACGAGTGGACCGAACCGGCCCACGATCCCCTGTCACATGTACCCGAACGGCTGGACCTGGAACGCGCACTGGCCCGGCTTGCGCCTGCAGCGCGCCAGGTCGTTCTGCTGATCTGCGTCGAAGAAATGAGCTATGCCGAGGCGGCGCAGGTGCTCGGCGTGCCCACGGGTACGGTCATGTCTCGCCTCTCGCGGGCGCGCGAGCAGCTGCGCATGCTCATGACTGGCGAACCACAAGCGCCTGCGCACACCGCCGCCCTCAAAGTGGTTCGATGAAACGGCCCCCGAAATGAAACCCCAGCCCCCCTCCAACGTACAGGAAGCCGAGCTGCACGCCTGGGTTGACGGGCAATTGCCCCCGGACCGGGTGGAAGCCGTCACAAGCTGGCTGTTGCAGCACCCTGAAGATGCCGAGCGTGTACGCGCATGGCAGGCGCAGCGCCAAGCCTTGCAAGGGCTGGAGCGCGCCGTGCTCGACGAGCCCATCCCAATGGCGCTGGCCCGCGCCGTACGCCCACGCAGTGCCTGGCAACGCTGGGCCGCCGCGCCCTGGGCACAGGGCATCGCCGCAGGCCTGCTGCTGGCGGTGGGTTTCGGCCTGGGCTGGCAATTGCACCCATCGGGGGTGTCAGTGGCGGCCAACGGCGTTCCCGGTTTCGTGCGCGAGGCACGCGTCGCCCACGTTGTTTACGTGCCCGAAAAGCGCCACCCAGTGGAAGTGGATGCCGACCAGCAGGCGCATCTGGTGCAGTGGCTTTCGCGCCGCCTGGGCACCCCATTGAAAGCCCCCGTGCTGGACGCACAAGGCTTCCACCTCGTAGGCGGGCGACTGCTGCCCGGCGAGGCCGGCCAGGCGCGCGCCCTCTTCATGTACGAAGACGCCCAGGGCGCCCGTGTCACCCTGCACGTGTCTACACTCGACACCGCACCGGGCGAAGCCGTGGGCGAATTCCGCTTCGCCCGCTGGGGCGACACACAAACCTTCTACTGGGTCCAGGGCACGCTCGGCTACGCCCTCAGCGGCCAACTGCCCCGCAACCGCCTGGCCGAACTGGCCAGCACGGCGCACCCGCAACTCATGCCCTGAGCCGCTCCAGCTGCATCAGCAACTGCGCCGCCACGCTGGCCGCAATCACCTCGGGCTGCTTGCCCGCAATGCCAGGCAACCCGATCGGGCAAGTCACATGCTCCAGCGCCTGCGGTCCATGCCCGCGCGCCTCCAACCGGTGCCGGAAGGCCCCCCATTTGCTGCGGCTGCCAATGAGCCCCACGAATGGCAAATCACCGTACTTCGCCTGCCGCTGAAGACAGGCGTCCACGATGTCCAGGTCCTCCGCATGGCTGAAACTCATGATCAGCACCAGCGAACCCGGCGCCAGATCGGCCACCGCAGCCTGCACCGGGTCCGAGTGCTCGACCTCCACGTTGCCAGGCAACACCTGTGGAAACACCTCGTCACGGCTGTCAATCCAGCGCAATGCAAACGGCAAGGGGGCCAGTGCCGCCACAAGGGCCCGCCCCACATGTCCGCCACCGAACAGCGCCACCGGGTGACCGCTGGCACACAAGGCACCCCGCAAGGTGGCCACGTCAGCTGCGTCCACCCTCTGTGCCCGCAAATGCACCACACCGCCGCAGCACTGCCCCAGGCTGGGTCCCAAGGCAAACCGCCGCACTTCCTGCCAGCCTGGCTGTACGCCCTGGCTCAATGCCTCTGCCGCCCAGTGCTGCGCCTGCCACTCCAGGTGCCCGCCGCCCACCGTGCCGGCCAGTTCACCACTGGCAAAAACCGCCATCCAGGCGCCCACCTCGCGCGGCACCGACCCCTGGGTCGCCTCCACGCGCACCAGCACCGCAGGCTCCAATGCCAAACGTTCCAAAAAGTAAGACGCATCACGCCCTGTAAAAATCGGCCGGGTCATGCCCCAAGTATCCGGTGTTTGGTTGCACACTGGCTTCGCGAAAGCGCATAAACTGCCGACGCAACAGCAAATACCGCATCCAAGAGACAAGCCATGAGCCACGCAACCCTGCCTCCCTCCAACTCCACCAAGTCAGCGGGGCGCAGCCGCAGTGTCTCGCTCGTCGCCGCGGGCGTGGCGGCTCTGCTGGCGTCGTGCGCCTCACCCCCACCTCCAGCCCCCACGCAGGGTCCCGCCCCTTCTCCCGCAACGCCGCCCGTTGCAGTGCCAGCGCCAGCTGAGCCGGCAGGCAAGATCTCCATGGCTGCCTCAGCCAAGGAATACCGGCGCGACGCTGCCGCCCACCTGTACGAACTCAACCGTAACCGCATCTTCAAAGGCAAGATGCCGCCTTTGCTGCAAGCCGTTGGCGTCATGCAGGTGGAGCTGGACGCTCGCGGCAACGTGCGCCGCATTGACTGGATGCGCGCGCCCCGGCACGTGCCAGCCGTCATGGCCGAAATCGAGCGCACGGTGCGTGCTGCATCTCCCTTCCCCGCGCCGCGGCGCATGGGCGGCGTGGTCTACACCGACACCTGGCTGTGGGACAAGAGCGGTCTCTTCCAGTTGGACACCCTCACTGAAGGGCAACGCTCGCAGCTTTGAGCCTACGGCCCGGCGCAGAAGCGGGCTCTCCAGCCCTGCAACTTGACGCCCAGTCGACAGCCTCCATGCCCTTATTGCGGCAAGATGCGCGCCTGACCACGCGTTACGGAGGCATCCATGCTCAAACTTTGCGGCTTTTCTGCCAGCAACTACTACAGCAAAGTCAAGCTAGCACTGCTTGAAAAAGGCATCCCCTTTGAAGAGTCCCTTTGCTGGCTCGGAGAGACCGACCTCGACAGCACCCCCTTGGGCAAAGTGCCCTATCTGCAGACGCCCCAGGGCTCGCTGTGCGAGTCGGCTGTCATCGTCGAGTACCTGGAGGATGCCTACCCATCTGCTGCCGCGTTGCTTCCCAACGACCCTTTCCAGCGAGCAAAGGTGCGCGAAATCAACACCTTCCTCGAACTGCACCTGGAACTTGAAGCGCGCAAGCTTTACCCCCAGGCCTTCTTCGGCGGGCAGGTGAGCGAAGGCGTTAAGCAGAAAGTGGCCGAGCAGCTGGAAAAAAACGTGGCCGCATTTTCCAAGCTGGTGCGTTTTTCACCATTCGTGGCAGGTAGCGAATTCACGCTCGCAGACTGTGCCGCCATCACACACCTCCCCTTGGTATCCAGCGCCACCAAACTCGTTCTCGGGCGCGACTTCCTGGCAGACCTGCCGGTGCGCGACTACCTCAAGCGCATGGCCGAAAGGCCCCACGTGCAAACCATCAATGCTGACCGCAAGGCCAACACCGAGCAGCTGATCGCCCGCTACAAACGCTGAAACACCCAGCCATCTCAGGCAGATGGCTTGGCTGGCGGCTGCCAGCGGAAAAACATCGGGTAGACACGTTCCACCACGGGGCTGTTGAAGTCCCAGGTGAGGCACTTGCCGAGGTGAGCGGGCGGTTTGTCTTGTGAAGGCACGGCAAACGCCACCTCGGCCATGGTCTGGAAGGCCGCCGTGGCCATGTTGTAGAGCAACTCGCGCAAATGGGTGCACCCTTGCACGCCACCCAGGTTGCGCTCAATGGCCTGGCGCCACCCACCTCCCATGCGGCTGCCAATCATGCGCCTCATCGGCTCAGCCGTCTGAATGCAAGGCTCATGGGGCGTGCTGTCCATGGCAACCTGTATGTCCTGCACCACCATGTGGTTGTCCAGCGTGACCCGTATGCACATATGGTGCACCGCTTCACCAGGAGCCCACTCCCCCTCGCCTTTGATCTCAAAAGCGTGAGGTTTGCTGTCGTGCAACTCCCCTTCAATGTCCCACAGGCCATCCTCGCGCAGGAAGCCTCGGTACTCCACGCGGCGGGTATGCATGTGCTTGCGCGAAACAGGTGTGGGCAGTGGCAATTCGGAACCTCGGTTGATGTAAACGATTTCGGGTAAACCCTGTATTTTTGCAAAACTCGACTGTGACCGCTGTCGCAAAGGCTGCCTGGCTTTATCACACCCTACTTATACGCCCCCTATACTCCGTACGGTTCACCAAGCATTCCCCCAGCCAAACCATGCAGAACGTGCTGCCTCTTGCCTCGCCTGTCGTCAGCGAACGCGGACGACAACAAGCCAACACCTGGGTGGTGGCGATGCTGCTGCTGAGCATTCCGCTGTGGACCGGCACGCTGGCGCTGGACCTGCCCGCTTCCTACTTCCTGCCTTTGCACACCACCTTGGAATTCGGCTCCATCGTGGTCGCGCTGCTCGGCTTCGGCATTGCATGGCACGCCCGCGCAGCAGACCGCCCCGGCAACATCGTGCTGCTCGGTGCCGTGCTGCTGGGCACTGGCCTCATCGATTACGCACACACGCTTTCCTACGACGGCATGCCTCATCTGGTCACGGGGTCCGGCGCGCAGAAGGCCATCAACTTCTGGCTTGCGGCCCGCATACTCGCGGCCATCGGCCTGCTGATCGTGGCGCTGCGGCCCTGGTATCCCCTGCGAAATGTACATGCACGCTTTGCCATCTTGGGCGGAGTCCTCAGTTACGTGGTGATCGTGAGTTGGGTGGGATTCTTTCGGCCGCATTGGGTGCCGGAGTTCTTCGTGCCCGGACAAGGCCTCACCCCGCTCAAACTGGGTATCGAATACGCCTTGGTCGGCACCTACGGGCTGGCGGCTCTTCTGTTTTACAGGCAATCGTCCCAGGCACGCGCCTACAGCACGGTCGATCTCTATGCGGCTGCGGCCATTGCCGCCATGTCAGAGCTGTACTTCACCAAATACGGGCGCGTCACCGATCTCGTCAACGCCACCGGCCACATCTACAAGATCGTCAGCTATTACTTCATCTACCGCGCCGTATTCGTCGACAGCGTGCGCTCACCTTTTGCGGCACTGCAACTCGCATTGGGCCGGGAAAAAATCCGCGCTGCGGAACAGCACGCCTTCGTGCGCACGCTGGACCTGCTGGAAGAAGCGGTGCTGGAGCTGGATGCTCAAGGTCGCATCCTGAACGCCAACAACGGTTGGTGGCGTCTGATGGGCCTGCCAGCCAACGCTTCGTCCAATCTGGTGGGCTACATGCACGAGGAGGACCGTGAAGGCTTCGCTCGCCACCTGCAAGACCTTACCTCCGGTCGCAAGGACGAATTCAAGGGCCGGTTCCGGCTGCAAGTCGAAAACCGCGCAGCCCAGTGGATCGAATGCCGCTTCGTGGTGGAAAGGGACGAGGACGGTCAAGGCCGTGGCATCCGTGGCGTCCTGCGTGACATCACCAAAAGCTATCTTCAGGAACGCCACATCACCCACATGGCGTTGCATGACGCACTCACAGGCCTGCCCAACCGCGTGCTGCTGGAAGATCGGCTTAAACAGGCGGTCCAGCAAGCCAGTCGTGCCGGGCAGCATGTGGGGGTTTGCTTCATCGATCTGGACCACTTCAAGAACATCAACGACGCCTACGGCCACAAGACAGGCGACGCCTACCTTCTGGCCCTGGCCCAGGTTCTCAGGGGCAGCCTGCGAGAAGTCGATACGCTGGCACGCTGGGGGGGTGACGAGTTCGTGGTTCTGCTGCCCGGCCTCAGCTCGATGGACGACGCACGCCACGTCGCGCGCAAGATGATCGAAGCCATGCGCCAGACGATCATGCTGGACGACCTCGCCATCAACGCCACGTTCAGCATGGGCATCGCCATCTACCCCGAAGATGACACCAACGGCGACGTCGATCACCTGCTGGCCCAGGCCGACCGCGCCATGTTCTACGCCAAGTCACAAGGCCGCAACAACTTCCAGCTGTTCTCCGACATGTCCAGCAAAGGCCTGGGCAAGAAGGAGCTGTACATACAAAACCGCCTCGCACAGGCCGTGCGTGAGAACCGCATCACCGTCTGGTTCCAACCCCTGGTTTCCGCTCGCCGCGACGCGCAGGGCCGTCAGCGTCTGGTCGGCATGGAAGCGCTGGCACGCTGGCACGACCCCGACCTCGGCTGGATTTCTCCTGGCAGCTTCATACCCATGGCCGAGAACCTGGGACTCATTGGCGAACTCGGCCAGAGCGTACAGCGCCAGGCGTTCGCCCAGTTCCAACAATGGCGCAAAACCCACCCCGACCTCACCCTGTCCATCAACATCTCCAAGCGCCAGCTGTTCGCATCGGACTTTGTTGACACCATGATGAGGGATCTTGCCGAGCACGGCCTGCACCCCGATGCCCTGGTGCTGGAAATCACCGAATCCGTTGCCTTGATGGATGTGGAGTTCGCCGAAGAACGGCTGCGCCAACTGGCACAAGCGGGCTTCACCCTGGCACTGGACGATTTTGGAACGGGCTACGCATCCCTCTCGCAGCTGCACGAACTCCCCATCGGCGAACTCAAGATCGACATCTCCTTCGTGCGGCGCGTCCACACCCCTGAAGGATTGCGGCTGGTGCAAGGCATTGTCAGCCTGGCCAAGGCACTGAGGCTGCGCACGGTGGCCGAGGGTGTGGAAGACGATGGCACATCCATGCTGCTGAGCGAACTTGGCGTTGACGTTTTGCAGGGTTATCACTTCGGGCGCCCCTGCCCCGCCGAAGAAATCGTCAAGACCCCACTGTTCGACTCAGTGGCTTGATCCACCCGATTACCCCCAAACAAGTCACAGGTGTTTTCCCGCACATACCCAACACGGTATGTAAAAATCTGTGACAATTGCCCACTAAACATAGGCACACTCGCGCGAAAGGCGAGGTCGCAAAGCCTCCGGTCTAACGTTCTCCAAGGGGAACCATGACAGCGGGGTTGCCTTCGGTCACAGGCATTTCTCCCTTCAGAAAACAGCCTGCCGATGTCGCAATGGAAGACCATCAAAGTCTCATATCTTCCATTTTTGCCACCTCAATACTCGTCCGGGTGACTTCTCGCCCCTCAAGGGCTTGTCTGCTCTTCCCGGACCATGCAAAACCTCAAAATTTCCACCAGGCTCCAGCTTGGCTTCGCTGCTGTCATCGCGCTCTTTCTGCTGCTGGCGGGTGTCACCGCGTGGCGCGTCGAACAAGTTTCGCGAGCGTCTGAACGGATGGCGCTGTCATCAGAGCTGCTGCAACTGGCGGGTCAATGGCAGGGCGACGTGCGGCAAAACTCGGCCCGCTCCCTTGCCGTAGGCTACTCAGAAGGCGGCGCCATGCTGGACTTCTTCAAGGAATCCATGGCCGCCACATCGCGTGGCACCACGGAGACTCAGAAGACTTTCCTGGCCAAAGTGCAGGACGCCGACTCGCGGCGTCGCGCCGAAAACGTTGGCGAAGTCCGCAAGACCTGGCTTGCCACACGCGATCGCGTCAATGAACTCAAGACCGCTGGCGACGGCGATGGCGCCCGCGCCCTGGTGCAAAGCCAGTTTGTGCCGGTCACCGACGCCTACATCCGCGCAACCCAGGAACTCGTGGACGGCGAAGTGGCACAGGTTCGCGCCGCTCACGCACAGGTTGAAGACATGTTCCGGCAGCTCTATGTGATCGGAGCCATCCTAGCTGCCGTTACGGTGGCGATTGCGGCACTGGTCAGCTGGCGGCTGTCGCGCGGCATTGCAAAAGGTGTTGACGCCGCCCGCCAAACCGCCCAACGCATCGGCAACGGGGATCTGAGCGAGACCGTCGTCGTCACGGGCAAGGATGAAATCGGT
>CAMLOF010000018.1 GCA_946481585.1 uncultured Macromonas sp.
TCAGGTTCAGGTAGTAGTGCAGGTTGTGGATGGTGGTGAGCATGGGGCCCAGCATTTCGCCGCATCGGTCCAGGTGGTGCAGGTAGGCGCGGCTGAAGCCGTCGCGGCCGCCGTCGTCCCAGCTCACGCCGCTGGCGCCCGCGCAGGCGTAGCAGGTGCAGGTGGTGTCCAGCGGCTGCGGGTCGGCCTTGTGGCGGGCGTTGCGTATCTTCAGGTCGCCGTAACGGGTGAAGATGGTGCCGTTGCGCGCGTTGCGCGTGGGCATCACGCAGTCGAACATGTCCACGCCGCAGGCCACGCCGTCCACCAGGTCCTCCGGCGTGCCCACGCCCATCAGGTAGCGTGGCTTGTGCGCGGGCAGGCGGTGCGGCGTGTGCGCCATGATCTGCAGCATCAGGTCCTTGGGCTCACCCACGCTCACGCCGCCAATAGCGTAGCCGGGGAAGTCCATCTCCACCAGCGCCTCCAGCGACTCCTGGCGCAGGTGCTCGAACATGCCGCCCTGCACGATGCCGAACAGCGCGTTGGGGTTGCCCAGGCGCTCGAACTCGTTCTTGGAACGCAAGGCCCAGCGGCGGCTCATCTCCATGCTCTTGCGCGCCTCGGCCTCGGTGGTGATGTGGCCGCTGCCCTTTTCTCCCTGCCAGTAAGGCGTGCACTCGTCCAGCTGCATCACGATGTCGCTGTTCAGGATGGTCTGGATCTGCATGCTCACCTCGGGCGACATGAACAGCTTGTCGCCGTTCACTGGCGACGCAAAGTGCACGCCTTCCTCGGTGATCTTGCGCATGGCGCCCAGGCTCCACACCTGGAAGCCGCCCGAGTCCGTCAGGATGGGCTTGTCCCACTTTTCAAACTGGTGCAGGCCGCCAAAGCCTTTCATGATGTCCAGCCCCGGGCGCATCCACAGGTGGAAGGTGTTGCCCAGGATGATCTGCGCGCCCATGTCGTGCAGGCTTTGCGGCATCACGCCCTTGACGGTGCCGTAGGTGCCCACGGGCATGAAGATGGGGGTCTGCACCACGCCGTGGTTGAGCGTGAGCGTGCCACGGCGGGCGTGGCTGTCGGGGTCGTTCTTGAGGAGGTCGAACTTCAGCATGATGGGTGTCGGTGGGCTTACATGCCCAGGGAGCGCAGCAGTTCGTCGGTGTCGCTGTCACCACTGCCGCTGCTTGCGGGTGACGTGGGCGCAGGGCTTGATGCCGGACTGGCGGCCTGCGCCATCAGTGCGTCTGGGTCAGGGGCTTCCTGCGGCTCGAAGTCGTAGAGCTTGACGAACTCGGTGCGGTCGATGGCCAGTTCCAGGTAAAAGATGTTGTTGCGGCCGGTGTAGAAGGTCACGCGCCGCGCTTCGGGGTGGTCCAGGTTGGCGTCCACGCTCAGCACCACCTGCTTGTTCAGCACCAGCATCTTGGGCTGGTTCTGGGTGATGTGGGTTTGCAGCTCGCGCCGGATCTTGCTGGTGAAGTCGCCCAGCACCTGGTTCATCAGTTCGCCCATCACGTTGGCCACCTCGTCCGAGGTGTAGGAGCTGGCCAGGTCGTCCTTGGACATACCCATGCTCAGCAGGTAGCTCTGGTACAGCTCCATGGCAGCGGGCGCCGAGAAGTTCAGGATCACCAGGCCCGAGAACCCGCCGTCGAACAGCACGAAGCACCCGATGTCTGGCTTCAGGCAGGTCTTCTGGATGCGCTGCACCATGCCGGAGTAGGTGATGTCGCCGTGGGTGGCCGCGTTGAGCACCTTGGTCACGGAGTTGCACAGGCTCATCAGCAGGTCTTCGGTGTCGAAGATGACTTCGGAACGGTCAGCAGCCATATCGTTTTCTCGTTGGGTTGACGGACTTGGCCGCCTTCAGGCGGCCTTCTGCAGCAGCATGGCATCACCATAGCTGAAAAAACGGTAGTTGTTCGCGATGGCGTGGCGGTACAGCGCCATGACGTGTTCGTAGCCCGCGAAGGCGCTCACCAGCATCATGAGTGTGCTCTTGGGCAGGTGGAAGTTGGTGACGAGCACGTCCACCACTCGGAAGGGGAAGCCAGGGGTGATGAAGATGTCGGTGTCGCCGCTGGCCTGGCCCGAGCGCGCCCAGCTTTCGAGCGTGCGCACGCTGGTGGTGCCCACGGCCACCACGCGCCCGCCGCGGGCCTGGGTGTCGCGCACGGCCTGCTGCGTGGCTTCGGGCACCTGGTACCACTCGCTGTGCATCACGTGCTCGGCAATGTTTTCGGTCTTGCAGGGCTGGAAGGTGCCCGCGCCCACGTGCAGGGTGACGCTGGCGCGTTGCACGCCGCGGGCGTCCAGTTCGGCCAGCAAACCTTCGTCGAAGTGCAGGGCGGCGGTGGGCGCGGCCACCGCACCGGGGTGCTTGGCAAACACGGTCTGGTAGCGGCGCTCGTCTTCGGCGGTGTCGCCGTGTTCGATGTAGGGCGGCAGCGGCACGTGGCCATGGGCGGCCATGAGCGCGTGCGGCTCGCCGCTGAAGGCGAAACGGAACAGCGGTCCGTCGTCGTGCGGCCAGCGGCCCAGCAGCGTGGCGGTGAAGGCCGTTTCGTTGGTGCCGCCCGCATACATGCGCAGCGTGGCGCCAAGGGGCGGCTTCTTGCTGACCTTCATGTGTGCCACCACCTCGTGGCCAGGGCCGGGCAGCACGCGCTCCACCAGCAACTCCACCTTGCCGCCTGAGGATTTTTCCCCGTACAGGCGGGCTTTGATCACCTGGGTGTCGTTGAACACCAGCAGGTCGCCCGCGCTCAGCAGGCCAGGCAGTTCACGAAAAATGCGGTCCTGTGGCGCAGGGCCTGTGCCGTCGAGCAGGCGTGACGCGCTGCGTTCGGCCGCCGGGTGTTGCGCAATAAGTTCAGGGGGCAGCGAAAAGTCGAAATCGCTGAGGGTGAAGGCGCGTGGTTCGCCCTGCAAGGCATGCGTCATGGTGCTTGAGGGCCGGACGGGCCCGTTCCAAGTTGAAAAGCCGTGATTGTGCCAGTTCGCCTGTGCCCCTCAAGCTCACGGCGTGCCTGGGGCGCGGCCGTTGCGGCGGCGCTCGATGCCGCTTTCCTCGTAATAGCGGGCCTTGGCCTGGTACATGGCCTTGTCGGCCTCCTGCAGCGCCGTGCTCAAAGGCTCTCCTGCATGGCAGGTGGCTTGGCCGATGGCCAAGCTCAGCGGGTGCCCCGTGTAGAACTGGTTGTTCAGCTCCAGCACGGACAAAATGCGCTCCTTCGCCGCCGTGGCTCCCGTAGCATCGGTGGCGGGCAGCAGCACGGCGAATTCGTCGCCGCCAATGCGCGCGGCGCAAGCAGGTGCGTCCACCGCCTTGGACAGCACCTCGCCCACCCGGCGCAGCATCTCGTCGCCCGCACCGTGGCCTTCGTCGTCGTTCACTTGCTTGAGCCCATTGAGGTCGATGGCCAGCACGCTCACTGGCCACGGCCCCTTGCGTGTGAGGCGGTTGATCTCGTCGGCGTAGTAGGCGCGGTTGCGCAGCTTGGTGAGCACGTCGTGCTTGCCCAGGTATTCCAGGTAGGCCTCGGCCTTCTTGCGGGCGGTGATGTCCACCAGCGACACCAGCACCAGGTCCCAGCTGGTCTCGTGGCCGTCCAGCACCGAAAACTGCATGTGGATGTGCAGCATCTCGCCATTGAGCGAGTAGTTCACCACCTCGCGTTGCTGGAAGAGCTTGCCTTCCCAGAGGTCGATGAGCTGCTCGGCAAAGGAGTCGTGCATCTCGTCGCGAAAGACCTGCCCCAGGTCGCGCAGCAGGTGGGGTTTGTCGCTGGCGCCGAACATGCGCAGCGTCTGGCGGTTCACGTCGACGACGCGGATTTCCTGCATGCAGCGCGTCACGAACTCCGGGTGCACCTTCAGGAAGACGCGGAAGTCCTGTATGCCCTGGGCGCGGACCTCGTCCACCAACTGCTTGACGGCCTGGAAATCCTCCACCCACAGGGAAACGGGGGAGCGCTCGAACAGGTCGCGGGCGTACTGCTCGCTGCGTTGCAGTTCGGCCGCAGCCTGGACGCGTTCGGTGATGTCCTCCAGCGAGACGAGCATCCGGCTCCAATCGCCTTCGTGTCCGGGCAGCATGCGTCCGCGCACAAGCACGTCCAAGCGGCGGCCGTCCAAGGCATAGTTCACCGTCTGGTTCGCGAATTCCAGGGCGCCGTCCCACAAGGCACAAAGCTCCTCCACGACCGTGTGGTGCATGTCGCGCGAGAACACCTTGCCCAGGTTGGCAACCAGTTCCTCCTGTGTGGCCGCGCCAAACAGTTCCAGCGTGCGCCGGTTCACCTGCAACACCTTCAGGCAGGCTGTGCACTCGCCCACGCGGGCCGGATCCTGCTGCAGGTGGGCACGCAGGTCGGTTACGCCCTGGGTGCGCCAGTGTTCAAAGAGTGTCTTTAGGCCGCTGTAGTCTTCCAGCCACAGCGAAACGGGGGCCAGTTCGAACATGTGTTCGTGGTCGGACGGGGGAGGCATGGTGTGTCTTTCTGGGCGGCCAGAGGGTCTTGGAGTGTAATTTGCTGCGCCGCAGCAAATGCCTTACCATCGGGTGGCGCAACCATCAGTATCACCCAAGCACCGGAAGGAAGTTCCTCATGCCGCTCGTCGTTTTCAACCAGAAAGGCGGGGTGGGCAAGTCCACCATCACCTGCAACCTGGCGGCCATCAGTGCGGCGCAGGGGCTGCGCACCCTGGTGATCGACCTGGACCCGCAAGGCAACTCCACCCACTACCTGGTGGGCGGGCAGGTGGCCGACGACCAGCCCACCGTGGCCACCTTCTTCGAGCAGACGCTGAGCTTCAGCTTCCGCCCGGTGCCGCCCACCGATTTTGTCCTCGCCACGCCGTTCGAGGGCCTGCACCTCATGGCCGCCAGTCCCCGGCTGGACGAACTGGCGTCCAAGCTGGAATCGCGCCACAAGATCTACAAGCTGCGCGAGGCCCTGCAGCAATTGACGGAAAGCTACGACCGCATCTATATCGACACCCCGCCCGCGCTGAACTTCTACACCCGCTCGGCGCTGATGGGGGCCAGCGGCTGCCTTATTCCCTTCGATTGCGACGATTTCTCGCGGCAGGCGCTCTACATACTGTTGGAGAACGTGCAGGAAATCCGCGCCGACCACAACCCGGAACTGCAGGTCAAGGGCATCGTCGTCAACCAGTTCCAGCCGCGTGCCAACCTGCCGCAGCGCCTGGTGCAGGACCTGCTGGACGAAGGGCTGCCGGTGTTGGAGCCCTACCTGCCCTCATCGGTGAAGGTGCGCGAGTCGCACCAGCTCTCCCGCCCCATGATCCACCTGGAGCCCCGCCACAAGCTGACCCTGGCGCTGGTGGAGTTGCACGACCGGCTCTGATCTTGCAGGCTGGGCTCAACCCAGCGCCCAGTGTGCCGCCTGCAGGTAAAGCGGGATGCCGAACAGGATGTTGAGCGGAAACGTCACCCCCAGTGACAGGCCGAAATAGAGCGAGGGGTTGGCCTCGGGGATGGCGTGGCGCAGCACCGCAGGCACGGCGATGTAGGAGGCGCTGGCCGCCAGTACCATCAGCAGCGAGGCGTCGCCCGCGCCAATGCCCAGCAGTGCGCACAGGCCGAGCGCCAGACTGGCATGCACCAGCGGCCCCAGCACGGCGTACGCAATCAGCCAGGGCGACTGGCCGCGCACCTTGGGCATGTTGCGGGCGGCCAGCAGCCCCATGTCCAGCAGGAAGAAGGCGAGCATGCCCTTGAACAGGTCGCCGGTGAAGGGCTTCATGGCGGCATGGCCTGCCTCACCTGTGGTCAGGCCGATCACCATGGCGCCCATCAGCAGAAGCTGGGCGCCGTCGGTGAAGGACTCATGCAGCACTTTGCCCAGCGAGAAGCCATTGCCGCCGTGGCCCTGCGGCCCACCCAAGACTGCGGCCCCACCCTGTATGCCAGAGGTCTGGCTGGCGGCAGCACGTTGGCGCAGCGCGTTGGCCAGCAGCACTGCCAGGATGATCGCAGGGGACTCCATCAGTGCCATCGCTGCCGCCATGTAGCCGCCGTAGGCCAGGCCTTGGCTTTCCAGTGTCTGCACGGCGGTGATGAAGGTGACGGCGCTCACCGAACCGTAGGTGGCCGCCACGGCTGCGGCGTCCAGCGGCGCCAGTACGCGACGCAACAGCCAGTAGCCAAGCAGCGGCACCAACACCGCCAGCGTTACCGCCGCGCCCAGGCTGCGGGCCACGTCCAAGGTGAAGCCCGAGGCGGCCAGCGCAAACCCGCCCTTCAGGCCGAGCGCCATCAGCAGGTACAGCGACAGAAAGCGCGAAATGGGAGCCGGAATCTCCAGGTTGGACTTGACGGTGCCTGCCAGCACGCCGAAGACGAAAAAGAGGATTGCGGGGTCGATGAGGTTCTGCATGGCGTTTCAATGTAGGAATGGCGCCGATGCTAGGGAAAACCATGAATTAAGTAAAATCGATTTATAGGCATTGATATATAGATAATTTTCTATGAATGCGACCTTTCGACAGCTGCGGCTTTTCTTGGCGCTGGCCGACCTGGGCAGCGTGAGTGCGGCGGCGCGGGCCACTCACGTCACCCAACCCACCGCGTCCATGCAGTTGCGTGAACTGGCCGACGCCGTGGGTCTGCCCTTGCACGAAGTCATCGGCAAGAAGGTGTACCTCACGGCGGCGGGCGAGGCGCTGGCCAGCACAGCACGCGCCATGGTGGGCGAGTGGTCGCTCTTCGAGCAGCAGGTGGCCGCCATGAAGGGGCTGCACCAGGGCCGTTTGCGCGTGGCGGTGGTGAGCACCGCCAAGTACTTCGTGCCGCGCTGGCTGGGCGCGTTTTGTGCGGCGCACCCTGACGTCGAGATCGCGCTGGAAATCCTCAACCGCGATGGAGTGGTCCAACGCCTGCGGCGCAACCAGGACGACATCTCCATCATGTCCATCCCGCCAAAGGATCTGGATATCGAGCAGCGCGAGTTCCTGCCCAATCCGCTTGTCGTGGTGGCCCAAAGTGGTCACCCGTTGGCCAGCCAGCGTGCCATACCTCTGGCTGAACTGGCTGGCGAGCGTTTCATCTTGCGCGAGCCGGGTTCGGGCACGCGCATGGCTGCCGAAGCCCACTTTCGCGCCCACGCCTTCACCCCGCAGGTCCGTCTGGCGCTGGGCAGCAACGAGGCCATCAAGCAAGCCGTGGCTGGCGGCATGGGTCTGTCGGTGTTGTCGCGGCACGCGCTGGCACCGGAACCGGCGGGGGAGGGGCTGTGCCTGCTGGACGTGGAAGACTTCCCCATACACGCCAGTTGGTACATCGTCCACCTTCGCGGCAAGCAGCTGTCACCGCTGGCAAGGGTGTTTCAGCAGCATTTGATGGCACAGGCTCAGGAATACCGATCCTCGGATGTCGCCCGCTGACCATTCTTAAGGGTTCGCTTTTTGCTGACGGATTTTGCGGTGGATGCTGCTTTTTTCGAATCGTTGGGGCGCCTAGCATGGAGCTACGTGAATGTTCACGAAAGGAAGTCCCATGAAATGCCCCCATTGCACCGATGCCGTTCTGGTGATGACCGAGCGCCAAGGCGTTGAAATCGATTACTGCCCCCAATGCCGTGGCGTGTGGCTTGACCGGGGCGAACTGGACAAATTGATCGAGCGCAGCGCCTCCCCCAATCCCGTGCAGCATGCTCCCGCCCGGCGCCCTGATTTCGCCGATTCAGGCTACGGGCATGCGGGGTACGGCAAGCGCAAGCACAAGTCCTGGCTGAGCGAAATATTCGACTGAACGGCTGGCGAAATCCGGGTGTGGCCTGCGGCACAATGCCGCCATGCCCGACGCCGTGTCCCCCACGCCAGCGGCCGCCGCCGAGCGCAAACCGCTTTCCGCGCCACAAAAGGCGATGCGCAAGCTTGGCTTGGTGCGTGCCATCGACCTGGCACTGCACCTGCCATTGCGCTACGAGGACGAAACGCGCATCGTGCGCCTGGCTGATGCGCGTGAGGGCGAAACCGTGCAGATCGAAGGCACGGTCACGGCCAGCGAGGTGAGTTTTCGACCGCGCAGACAGTTGCTCGTCACGCTGGACGACGGCAGCGACACCTGCACGCTGCGCTTCTTCAGCTTCTATCCCTCGCACCAGAAAACCTTGGAGCCCGGAGCGCGTATCCGTGCCCGGGGCGAGTTGCGTGGCGGCTTTCTCGGCTGGACGATGATGCACCCCAGCTTCCGCGCAGCGGGTGGCGAGCTGCCCGCCGCACTCACGCCGGTCTACCCCACCAGTGCAGGCTTGCCCCAGGCCTATCTGCGCCGCGCCGTGGTTTCGGGCCTGGAGCGCGCCCAACTGAGCGACACGGTACCGCCCGAGGCCGTGGCCGAATGCCCAGGCGTGCGCGGCTGGACGCTGCGGCAGGCGCTGCAGTTCCTGCACCACCCCACGCCAGATGTGTCCCTGGCTGCGCTGGAAGACCGCTCGCACCCCGCGTGGCAGCGCCTCAAGGCCGAAGAACTGCTGGCCCAGCAACTGTCCCAGTACCAGGCCAAGCTGGAGCGCGACCTTTTGCGCGCGCCACCACTGGCCGCCCGCACGGGCGGGCTCCACGAGCAGCTTCTGGCCGCGTTGCCGTTCCAGCTCACCAACGCACAACGCCGCGTGGGCGATGAAATTGCCCAGGATTTGGCCCGCCCGGTGCCCATGCACCGACTGCTGCAGGGCGACGTGGGCAGCGGCAAGACCGTGGTCGCCGCACTGGCCGCCACACTGGCCATCGACGCTGGCTGGCAGTGCGCCCTGATGGCGCCCACCGAAATCCTGGCCGAGCAGCACTTTGCCAAACTGGTCGGCTGGCTCACGCCCTTGCTGGCGCCGCTGGGCAAGGAGGTCGCCTGGCTCACCGGCAGCCAGAAGAAAAAAGAGCGCAAGGAGATGCTCGAACGCATCGAAAGCGGCCGCGCAGCGCTGGTGGTGGGCACACATGCCGTCATTCAGGAACAGGTGCGCTTTCAGCGCCTGGCGCTGGCGCTCATCGACGAGCAGCACCGCTTTGGCGTAGCCCAGCGCCTGGCCCTGCGAGAAAAGATGCAGGAAGCCGGGCTGGAGCCCCACCTGCTGATGATGAGTGCCACCCCCATCCCGCGCACGCTCGCCATGAGCTATTACGCCGATCTTGACGTTTCCACCATCGACGAGTTACCGCCGGGGCGCACGCCCATCGTGACCAAGGTGGTGGCTGACAGCCGCCGCGACGAGGTGATCGAGCGCATCCGCGCCCAGGTGGCGCAGGGGCGTCAGGTCTATTGGGTGTGCCCGCTGATCGAAGAGAGCGAGGCGCTGGACCTGAACAACGCCACCGCCACTCACGCCGAGTTGAGTGCGGCCATGACCGGCGTCACCAGCCCCGACGGTTCCCCCATCTTGGTGGGGCTCCTGCATTCCCGCATGCCAGTGGCCGAGAAGAAGGCCGTCATGGCGCTGTTCAGCAGTGGGGCCATGGGCGTGCTGGTCAGCACTACCGTTATCGAGGTGGGTGTGGACGTGCCCAACGCCTCCCTCATGGTCATAGAGCATGCAGAGCGCTTTGGCCTGAGCCAACTGCACCAGCTGCGGGGCCGGGTGGGGCGGGGTGCGGCCGCGTCTGCCTGCGTGCTGCTGTACGCCACCAACGAGGGCGGGCGGGTCAGCGAGACCGCGCGTGAGCGTCTGCGCGCCATGGCCGAAACCCACGACGGCTTCGAGATCGCCCGGCGCGACCTCGAGATACGTGGCCCTGGCGAATTCCTGGGCGCCCGCCAATCAGGCGCAGCCATGCTGCGCTTCGCCGACCTTGCCACCGACACCCATCTGCTGGAGTGGGCGCGGACCTGGGCCCCCAAAATGCTTGCCAAATGGCCGGATATGGCGCAAAAACACGTGGATCGCTGGTTGGGTGGAAAATCCGACTATCTGAAAGCCTGAACCGATAGCAGCCATGACCCTGACCGAACTCAAATACATCGTCGCCGTGGCGCGCGAGAAGCACTTCGGCAAGGCGGCTGAGGCCTGTTTCGTCTCGCAGCCCACGCTCAGCGTGGCCATCAAGAAGCTGGAAGAAGAGCTGGAGCTCAAGCTCTTCGAGCGCAACGCCAGCGAGGTGGCAGTCACCCCCCTGGGCGAGGAAATCGTGCGTCAGGCGCAGGTCGTGCTGGAACAGGCTGCGTCCATCAAAGAGATTGCCAAGCGCGGCAAGGACCCGCTGGCCGGCCCGCTGCGGCTGGGCGTCATCTACACCATCGGCCCCTATTTGCTGCCCGATCTGGTCAGGCAGGTGATCGAACACACCCCACAGATGCCGCTGATGCTGCAAGAAAACCTCACGGCCAAGCTGCTGGAGCAGCTGCGTCTGGGTGAGATCGATGCAGCCATCCTGGCCGAGCCCTTTCCCGACACCAACCTGGCCATCGCCCCTCTGTACGACGAGCCCTTCGTGGCCGTGGTGCCCGTGGCGCACCCTCTGGCCCAGCGTGACAGCATCACCTCCGAAGAACTCAAACAAGAGACCATGCTGCTGCTGGGCACCGGGCACTGCTTCCGCGACCACGTGCTGGAGGTCTGCCCCGAGTTCGCCCGCTTCTCCAACGACGCCGAAGGCATTCGCAAGAGCTTCGAGGGCTCCTCGCTGGAGACCATCAAGCACATGGTGGCTGCGGGCATGGGCATCACCCTGGTGCCGCGCCTGAGTGTGCCCGCGTCTGCGCTGGGGCCGGGCGCCAAGACCCTGCCGCCCGGTTCAGGCCCCGGTGACAGCTCCTACGTGCGTTACCTGCCCTTCGCGGGCGACCCGCCCACACGACGCGTGGTGCTGGCCTGGCGGCGCAGCTTCACACGTTACGAGGCCATCGCGGCCCTGCGCAACGCCATCTATGCGTGTGAGCTGCCTGGTGTGAAGCGCCTGTCGTCCTGATTTCCTTTTTCTCCTCGGCTCTTTTCCCTGTGCGCGACAAGCTCTCTCTTTATCTTGACCTGATCCGTTGGAACCGGCCCGCAGGCTGGCTGTTGCTGCTGTGGCCCAGCCTGTCTGCGCTCTGGGCGGCTTCGGGTGGCTGGCCGGGCTGGCACCTCCTGGTGGTGTTCGTTCTGGGCACCATCCTCATGCGCAGTGCCGGGTGTTGTGTGAACGACGTGGCCGACCGCGAATTCGATCGCCACGTCAAGCGCACTGCCCAACGGCCGGTCACCAGCGGCCGCATATCCGTGAAAGAGGCCCTCACCGTCGGTGCCGTGTTGGCATTCGCCGCCTTTCTGCTGGTGTTGACCACCACGGCAGCGGCCATTGCGTGGTCTTTCCCTGCTCTTGCCGTTGCGCTGATCTACCCTTACGCCAAGCGTGTGGTGTCCATGCCGCAGGCGGTGCTGGGCGTGGCCTTCAGCTTCGGCATACCCATGGCCTACGCCGCAGTGCAAAGCCAGGTGCCCTGGCAAGCCTGGGCGTTACTGGTGGCCAACCTGTTCTGGGTCCTGGCCTACGACACCGAATACGCCATGGTGGACCGGGACGACGACCTCAAGATCGGTATGAAGACCTCGGCCATCACCCTTGGCCGCTGGGACGTGCTGGCCGTCACTGCCTTCTATTTGGTGCACCTGGGTCTGTGGGGCGGCCTGCTGTGGACGTTGGCAGGGGGCTGGCTGTTTGGGTTGGCGTTGGTGCTGGCACTGGTGCAAGTGGTTTGGCACTACACCATGATCCGCGCCCGCACCCGCGAGGGGTGCTTCCGCGCCTTCCGACTGAACCACTGGCTGGGCTTCACCCTTTTTGTCGGGTTGGCGCTCCAGTTGGCCTTGGGCTGATCCGTATTCAGCGGCCGAATTCGTCGCCCAGCTCCCGGGCGCGTTCGCGCGCAGCGTGCATGGCTTTGACGAAAGCGTCCGCCACGCCGCTGTCGGCCATGGATGTCAACGCGGCGTAGGTTGTGCCTCCCTTGGAGGTCACGCGCTCCCGCAGCACCTCGGGCGGTTCGTCGGACGATTGCGCCAGGGTGGCAGCACCCACGAACGTGCCAATCGCCAACTCGGTGGCGGTCTGCGCGCTCAGCCCCATTTCGGTGCCCGCACGGCGCATGGCCTCCAGGAAGTAAAACACATAGGCGGGGCCGGAGCCCGACAGGGCGGTCACGGCGTCCAGATCCGACTCCGCGTTGAGCCAGACGAAACGCCCGGTGGTGCCGACCACGGCATCCACCAGCTTCCGGTCCTCCGGGCTCGCCTCTGGGCGTGCATACAGCCCCGTCATCCCAAGCCCGACAAGCGCTGGGGTGTTGGGCATGGCGCGCACAATGCGCTCGGTGCCCAACCAGGCAACCATGCTGTCGCTGCGGATACCTGCGGCCACGCTCAGGTGCAGCGCATTGTGGGTGTGGGCGGCACAGGCCAGTGCCGCGTCCTTGAAGGTCTGGGGCTTCACCGCCCAAACCACGGCGTGTGCCGTACCCAGTGCGGGGCCAGCCTGCTCGAAAGTCTGCACCCCGAACTCGGCGCGCAACTTGTCGCGCTGGGCGGCAAAGGGTTCGACCACGTCGATCTGCGTCGCAGGCAGACCCTGGCGGATCAGCCCGCCAATGATCGCGCTGGCCATGTTCCCGCCGCCGATGAAGGCCAGGCGGGTACCTGAAGGGAGGGTGCTGGTGTTCATGGCCAAGCATTGTCACCGTTTCCGCCGTGATTTGTGGTGCCTGGGCCACAACTTGTGCCGTCTAGGGTACTTGACTCGCTGATTCCGATGTGCAACAATGCGCAGCTTCGCCCTTTTGGGGTGAAGTATTTCTGCCCACCGAAGCCGGGGTGCTTTCAGTCTTGAGAGCGTGCTGGTGACGACGGGCCCAAGACTGATCGCCTGCTGCCGTGGTGGTGGCTGGGATTCAAGTTGGGACTTAAATCAAATGATCCAAACGCAATCTCGACTCGATGTTGCTGACAACACGGGTGCCAAGTCCGTGATGTGCATCAAGGTGCTGGGTGGTTCCAAGCGCCGGTACGCCAGCGTGGGCGACATCATCAAAGTGAGCATCAAGGAAGCCGCTCCGCGTGGCCGCGTCAAAAAAGGCGAGGTTTACAACGCTGTGGTCGTTCGCACCGCCAAGGGCATCCGCCGTGGTGATGGCGCCTTGATCAAGTTCGATGGCAACGCCGCAGTGTTGCTCAACGCCAAGCTGGAGCCCATCGGCACCCGCATCTTCGGACCCGTGA
Source organism: uncultured Macromonas sp. (assembly GCA_946481585.1). The sequence goes on from CAMLOF010000018.1 coordinate 13,200, forward strand.
CGCGCGAACTGCGTACCGAAAAGTTCATGAAGATCGTGTCCCTGGCGCCCGAGGTCCTGTAAGGAATCGTCATGAACAAGATCCGTAAAGGCGACGAAGTGATCGTCATCGCTGGCCGCGACAAGGGCAAGCGTGGCACCGTGGTCCAGCGCGCAGACGAAGAGCGCGTGCTGGTCGAAGGTGTGAACCTGGTGAAGAAGCACACCAAGCCCAACCCCATGAAGGGTGTGGCTGGCGGCATCGTGGAGAAATCCATGCCCATCCACCAGTCCAACGTGGCCATCTTCAACGCGGCCACCGGCAAAGCCGATCGCGTGGGTGTGAAAGTGCTGGCTGACGGCAAAAAAGTGCGCGTCTTCAAGTCCAGCGGCGAAGAAATCAAGGTGGCATGACCATGGCACGCTTCCAACAAATCTACCGCGACAAGATTGCGCCTGCTCTGAAGGAGCAGTTCGGTTACACCTCCGTGATGGAAGTGCCGCGCATCACCAAGATCACCCTGAACATGGGTGTGAGCGAAGCTGTGGCCGACAAGAAGGTCATGGACAACGCAGTTGGTGACCTCACCAAGATCGCTGGCCAGAAGCCCGTGGTTACCAAAGCCCGCAAGGCTATCGCCGGTTTCAAGATCCGCGAAGGTCAGGCCATCGGCTGCATGGTGACCCTGCGTGGCGCCCAGATGTATGAATTCCTGGACCGTTTCGTCACCGTGGCCCTGCCCCGCGTGCGTGACTTCCGTGGTATTTCCGGCAAGGCTTTCGACGGCCGCGGCAACTACAACATCGGCGTGAAAGAGCAGATCATCTTCCCCGAAATCGAATACGACAAGGTGGATGCACTGCGTGGTCTGAACATCAGCATCACGACGACGGCCAAGAGCGACGAAGAGTGCAAGGCTCTGCTGGCTGGTTTCCGTTTCCCGTTCAAGAACTGAGGTGGCGTGTGGCTAAACAAGCTTTGCTCCAGCGTGAACTGAAGCGCGAGAAACTCGCCGCCAAGTTTGCCAACAAATACAACGAGTTGAAGGCCATCGCCAAGGATGCCCAGCGTTCCGATGAAGAGCGCGACGCAGCCCGCCTGGCCCTGCAGAAACTGCCCCGCAACGCCAACCCGACCCGCCAGCGCAACCGTTGTGAAATCACCGGTCGCCCCCGTGGCACCTTCAAGCAGTTCGGCCTGGGCCGCATGAAGGTCCGCGAAATGGCTTTTGCCGGTGAAATTCCCGGCGTGACCAAGGCCAGCTGGTAAGCCGTAGGAGTAACGAAATGAGCATGAGTGATCCTATCGCCGATATGCTGACCCGCATCCGCAACGCGCAAATGGTCGACAAGGCCATCGTGGCCATGCCTTCTTCCAAAGTGAAGGCCGCCATTGCGCAAGTGCTGAAGGACGAGGGTTACATCGACGGTTTCCAAGTCAAGACCGAGGGCGGCAAGAGCCAGCTCGAGATCGCCCTGAAGTACTACGCCGGTCGCCCCGTGATCGAGCGTATCGAACGCGTCAGCCGTCCTGGCCTGCGCATCTACAAGGGTGCCAAGTCCATTCCTCAGGTCATGAACGGCCTGGGGGTTGCCATCGTTACCACGCCCAAGGGTGTGATGACCGATCGCAAAGCCCGCGCTGCCGGTGTCGGCGGTGAAGTGTTGTGTTACGTCGCCTGACGCGGGCATTGAGGAGAATCTGAAATGTCTCGTGTAGGTAAATTGGCTGTGACCATTCCGCAAGGCGTGGAAGTCAGCGTCAAGCCGGACACCATCAGCGTCAAGGGCGCCCTGGGCGCCATGAGCCTGGCACTGAATCCCCTGGTGAAGGTCGAGAACGCCGACGCCAAGCTGTCGTTCACCCCGGTGGACGAGTCCCGCGACGCCAACGCCATGAGCGGCACCATCCGCCAGCTCGTGAACAACATGGTTCTGGGTGTGAGCAAAGGCTTCGAGAAGAAGCTGAGCCTGATCGGTGTGGGTTACAAGGCTGCTGCCTCTGGCAACAAGCTGAACCTGGCCGTGGGTTTCTCCCACCCCGTTGACTTCGTGATGCCCGAAGGCATCACCGTTGCCACCCCGACCCCGACGGAAATCGTTGTCAAGGGTGCTGACCGTCAGCGCGTGGGCCAGATCGCCGCGGAAATCCGCGCCGTGCGCCCCCCCGAGCCCTACAAGGGCAAGGGCATCCGTTATGCGGATGAGAAGGTCATCATCAAAGAGACCAAGAAGAAATAAGGACTGCGAACATGTTGACGAAAAAAGAACAGCGTTTGCGCCGTGCCCGTCAGACCCGCATCCGCATTGCACAGCAAGGCGCCGTGCGTCTGACCGTGAACCGCACCAACCTGCACATCTACGCCAACGTCATTTCCGGCGACGGCTCCAAGGTGCTGGCCTCTGCGTCCACCGTCGAAGCCGAAGTGCGCGCCCAGCTGGGTGCTGCTGGCAAGGGCGGCAACAAAGCCGCTGCCGAACTGATCGGCAAGCGCATTGCCGAGAAGGCGAAAGCCGCCGGCATCGAGAAAGTGGCCTTCGACCGTTCCGGTTTTGCTTACCACGGCCGTGTCAAAGCCCTGGCAGATGCCGCGCGTGAAGCCGGCCTGCAGTTCTGATTGGGGAAATGCAAATGGCAAAGATGCAAGCAAATGTGAAGAGCGAAGCCAACGACGACGGCTTGCGCGAAAAGATGATTGCGGTCAACCGCGTGACCAAAGTGGTCAAGGGCGGCCGCATCATGGGTTTCGCAGCACTGACCGTGGTTGGTGACGGCGACGGCCGCGTCGGTATGGGCAAGGGCAAGGCCCGCGAAGTGCCCGTGGCCGTGCAGAAGGCCATGGACGAGGCCCGCCGCAACATGTTCAAGGTGCAGCTCAAGAGCGGCTCCCTGCAACACGCGGTTCAAGGCCACCATGGTGCTTCCAACGTGATGATGCTGCCCGCCGTCAAAGGTACCGGCATCATCGCTGGCGGCCCGATGCGCGCTGTGTTCGAGGTGCTGGGTATTACCGACGTCGTGGCCAAGAGCCATGGCTCGAGCAACCCCTACAACCTGGTTCGCGCCACCCTGGACGCCCTGAAGAACTCTACGACTCCTGCCGAAGTGGCTGCCAAGCGCGGCAAGTCGGTGGAAGACATCCTGGGTTGATTGGAACGATCATGACGACCACCAACACCATCAAAGTGCAACTCGTGCGCAGCCCCATCGGCTGCAAAGAGTCCCACCGCGCCACCGTGCGTGGCCTGGGTCTGCGCAAGCTCAACAGCATCAGCGAACTGCAGGATACCCCCGCAGTGCGCGGCATGATCAACAAGATCAGCTACCTGGTCAAAGTGATCTGATCGGAGTCAAGACATGGAACTCAACACTCTCAAGCCCGCAGCTGGCGCCAAGCACGCCAAGCGTCGCGTGGGCCGTGGCATCGGCTCCGGTCTGGGCAAGACCGCTGGTCGCGGTCACAAGGGCCAGAAGTCCCGTGCCGGTGGCTACCACAAGGTCGGCTTCGAAGGCGGTCAAATGCCTTTGCAGCGTCGCCTGCCCAAGCGCGGTTTCAAGTCTCAAAGCCTGAAGTTCAACGCCGAGGTGACCTTGGCTGACCTGCAGGTGCTGGGTGCATCCGAAGTGGATGTCCTGGTGCTCAAGCAGGCCGGTCTGGTTCCTGAACTGGCCAAGAAAGTCAAGGTCATCAAGACTGGCGAGCTCAGCATCGCTGTCAAGCTGTCCAACATCGGCGCCACCGCCGGTGCGAAGGCTGCCATCGAAGCCGCTGGCGGCTCGCTGGCCTGATCTGGCGTAACACACGGAATCGCTTGTGGCCACGAACGCAGCAACCCTAGCCAAGACAGGCAAGTTCGGCGATTTGCGTCGCCGCCTTGTGTTCCTGCTTCTGGCCCTGGTGGTTTACCGCATTGGCGCGCACATTCCGGTGCCGGGGATCGATCCTGCCCAGCTGGAGCAACTCTTCAAGGGCCAGCAGGGCGGTATCCTGAACCTCTTCAACATGTTCTCGGGCGGTGCGTTGTCGCGCTTTACCGTGTTCGCGTTGGGGATCATGCCCTACATCTCGGCTTCGATCATCATGCAATTGATGACGTACGTGATTCCCACGTTCGAGCAGCTGAAGAAAGAGGGCGAGGCCGGCCGCCGCAAGATCACGCAGTACACCCGTTACGGCACCTTGGCATTGGCCATTTTCCAGGCGCTCGGCATTGCCGTGGCTCTGGAAAGTTCGCCTGGCCTGGTGATCGACCCCGGCTTTGCCTTCCGCTTCACGGCGGTGGTCAGCTTGGTGGCGGGCACGATGTTCCTGATGTGGCTGGGCGAGCAGATCACCGAGCGCGGTCTGGGCAACGGCATCTCGATCCTGATCTTTGCAGGTATCGCCGCTGGTCTTCCCAATGCCGTTGGTGGCTTGCTTGAACTGGTGCGCACGGGTGCCATGAACATCCTGGTTGCGATCTTCATCGTGGCTCTGGTGGTTCTGGTGACCTACTTCGTGGTCTTCGTCGAACGCGGTCAGCGCAAGATTCTCGTGAACTACGCACGCCGTCAGGTGGGCAACAAGGTGTACGGCGGCCAGTCGTCGCACCTGCCGCTCAAGCTGAACATGGCTGGCGTGATTCCGCCGATCTTTGCGTCGTCGATCATCCTGCTGCCCACCACGCTGGTGAGCTGGATCAGCACGGGTGACAGTACGCGTTGGCTGCGTGACATCGCTGCGGCCTTGTCGCCGGGGCAACCGATCTACGTGGCGTTCTACGCTGCTGCCATCGTGTTCTTCTGCTTCTTCTACACGGCGCTCGTGTTCAATAGCCGCGAGACTGCCGACAACCTGAAGAAGAGTGGTGCCTTCATTCCGGGTATCCGCCCGGGTGATCAAACGGCTCGCCACATTGACAAGATCCTGGTGCGTCTGACCTTGGCCGGTGCGATCTACATCACGCTGGTGTGTCTGCTGCCCGAGTTCCTTATCCTGAAGTACAACGTGCCGTTCTACTTCGGTGGTACCTCCCTGCTGATCATTGTTGTGGTCACCATGGACTTCTGGGCTCAGGTGCAGAACTACGTGATGTCGCAGCAGTACGAATCGTTGTTGAAGAAAGCCAACTTCAAGGCTACGCCAGGTGTCTGACATATGGCCAAAGACGATGTCATCGAAATGCAGGGTGAGGTCATCGAAAACCTCCCTAACGCGACGTTCCGCGTGAAGTTGGAAAACGGGCACGTGGTACTGGGTCACATCTCCGGCAAGATGCGCATGCACTACATCCGCATCCTGCCAGGTGACAAGGTCAAAGTGGAACTCACGCCCTACGACCTGACCCGTGCCCGGATCGTGTTCCGCGCCAAGTGAAGAGTTTTGAGATTTATTAGGAGAGAAACATGCGAGTTTCGGCTTCGGTCAAGAAAATGTGCCGCAACTGTAAGATCATCCGTCGCCATGGCGTCGTGCGAGTCATCTGCACCGACCCGCGACACAAGCAGCGTCAAGGCTGATACGTTTAGAGGACTACCATGGCACGTATTGCAGGCATCAACATTCCGCCTCACAAGCACGCCGAGATCGGCCTGACGGCTATCTTCGGTATCGGTCGCACCCGTGCTCGCAAGATTTGCGAAGCATGCGGCATCGCTTACGACAAGAAGATCAAGGATCTGAGCGACGCTGAGCTGGAAAAGGTTCGCGACCAGGTCAACACCTACACCATCGAAGGCGATCTGCGTCGTGAAACCACGATGAACATCAAGCGCCTGATGGACATCGGCTGCTACCGTGGCTTCCGTCACCGCCGCGGCCTGCCCGTGCGTGGTCAGCGCACCAAGACCAATGCCCGTACCCGTAAAGGTCCGCGCAAGGCCGCCCAGTCGCTGAAGAAGTAATCGGTTAAAGGACAGATATGGCTAAGCAACCCTCCAGCAACGCAGCAGCCCGCGTACGCAAGAAGGTCCGCAAGAACATCGCGGACGGTATTGCACACGTGCACGCTTCGTTCAACAACACGATCATCACCATCACGGACCGTCAGGGCAACGCTCTGTCCTGGGCTTCCTCCGGTGGTCAGGGTTTCAAGGGCTCCCGCAAGTCCACCCCCTTCGCAGCCCAGGTGGCTTCCGAGGTGGCTGGCCGCGCAGCCATGGAACAGGGCATCAAGAACCTGGACGTCGAGATCAAGGGCCCCGGTCCTGGCCGCGAGTCTTCCGTTCGTGCCCTGGGCGCCCTGGGTATCAAGATCACGTCTATCTCTGACGTGACCCCGGTGCCCCACAACGGTTGCCGCCCCCAGAAGCGCCGTCGCATCTGATTGCGCTGTAGCGCCACCGCGCGCTATAATTCAAAGCTTTTGTTTTGAACGCCGCCGCAATACATTGCCGTGTATTGCGGTGCGCTGTCGTTAAGACCACCGCCGTCGAGCAGGATCAATTTTGAGTTGATGCGTTCGGCGGCTCCCGTGATGTGCCGTTGTTGGCCGTCGCGGTAGTTTGAAAGGAAACCCACGTGGCACGTTACCTCGGCCCCAAGGCCAAACTCTCCCGCCGTGAAGGCACCGACCTGTTCCTGAAGAGCGCCCGCCGCGCCATCAGCGACAAGGCCAAGTTCGACTCCAAGCCCGGCCAGCACGGCCGCACCTCGGGCCAGCGCACCTCCGACTTCGGCCTGCAGCTGCGCGAGAAGCAGAAGGTCAAGCGCATGTACGGCGTGCTCGAGCGCCAGTTCCGCCGCTACTTCGCCGAGGCAGAGCGCCGCCGGGGCAACACCGGCGCCAATCTGCTGTTGATCCTGGAGTCGCGCCTGGACAACGTGGTCTACCGCATGGGCTTCGGTTCCACCCGTGCCGAGGCACGCCAGCTGGTGTCGCATCAGGCCATCCTGGTGAACGGCAAGACCGTCAACATCCCCTCGTACCTCGTCAAGGCGGGCGACGTGATCGCCCTGCGCGAAAAGGCCAAGAAGCAGCTGCGTGTGACCGATGCGGTCAAGCTGGCCGAGTCGATCGGCATGCCCGGCTGGGTCCAGGTCGATGCGACCAAGCTCGAAGGCGTGTTCAAGAAGGTGCCCGATCGCGACGAATTCGGTTCGGACATCAACGAATCGCTGATCGTCGAACTGTATTCGCGCTAACTGAACCGAGGAGCGGGTTCGCGCCGCCCGTGGCGCGCGAACCTGATCAGGTGCCGCTTCGCGTGCCGGGCACGGAGTGGACACGACAACAGCCCGGCATGGTCCATCAGCCTTATCGGTGTAACGAGCCGAGGGTATTGAGAGGAACAGGACTCGATGCAAACCAATCTGCTGAAACCCAAAGCCATCCACGTGGAGCCGCTCGGCGGCCACCGTGCCAAAGTGACGCTCGAGCCGTTCGAGCGCGGGTACGGCCACACGCTCGGCAACGCGCTGCGTCGCGTGCTGCTGTCGTCGATGGTGGGTTACGCGCCGACGGAGGTGACGATCGCCGGCGTGCTGCATGAGTACTCGACGGTCGACGGCGTCGCCGAAGACGTGGTGCACATCATGCTGAACCTGAAGGGCGTGGTCTTCCGCCTGCACAACCGCGACGAAGTGACGCTGGTGCTGCGCAAGGAAGGTGAGGGCGCGGTGACCGCGGCCGACATCCAGACGCCGCACGACGTCGAGATCATCAACCCCGAGCACGTCATTGCCCACCTGGCGCAAGGCGGCAAGCTCGACATGCAGATCAAGGTCGAGAAGGGCCGCGGCTACGTGCCGGGCAACCTGCGCCGCAACGACGATTCCGTCCGTTCCATCGGACGTATCGTGTTGGACGCATCGTTCTCCCCGATCAAGCGCGTGAGCTACGCCGTGGAAAACGCCCGTGTGGAACAGCGTACCGATCTGGATAAGCTGGTTCTGGAAATCGAAACCAACGGTGCCGTGGGCCCCGAGGAGTCGGTTCGTGCCGCTGCCAAGATTCTGGTGGAGCAACTGGCTGTGTTCGCCCAGCTCGACGGCGCCAACGCCTTCGAAGCAGGTGCAGCACCTTCGCGCAGCAGCCAGCAGTTCGACCCGATCCTGCTGCGTCCCGTGGACGAGCTGGAACTCACCGTGCGTTCCGCCAACTGCCTCAAGGCAGAGAACATCTACTACATCGGTGACCTCATTCAGCGCACCGAGAACGAGCTGCTCAAGACCCCGAACCTGGGTCGCAAGTCGCTCA
>CAMLOF010000019.1 GCA_946481585.1 uncultured Macromonas sp.
ACCACGACCCGAACAACTGGCCGCTGCTGCGCGAGGCGCTCAAGGCCATGGGCCGTGCCGACCTGATTGGCAACGGCAAGCAGCATTTGATTCCTACCTTCCAGCCGCTGACCGACGGCGGCTACCAAAGTGCGCGGCGCAAGAACAGCACGCCCGCAGAGCGGAGTGGGGCGGGGGCGGGCAAGCCCGGGCAACCTGCTGCCAAGAGCGGTGGGACGGCACAGCGTGGTGCGGCTGGGTCGCAGCCGCCGCGCGGCCGCCTGCTGACCCAGCACACGGGGTTGCCCCCCAGGGAAACGGGCAGTGGCCGACCCAAGACCGGGGCAAAACGCCCTGGTGGCCGCTGACTCAGGCCTTCGCCAGGTTCAGTCGGCGTAGTCCAGCGGCAGCGCGGTGGTGAACTTCAGTTCCTCCATCGCGAAGCTGGAACTCACGTCTGACAAGTCCACCTCGCGTATCAGGCGCTTGTAGATCTGGTCGTAAGCAGCAATGTCTGGTGCCACCACGCGCAACAGGTAGTCCACATCACCGCTCATGCGGTAGAACTCCACCACTTCAGGAATGGCGCGCACCGCGTCGCGAAAGCGCTCGAACCAGGCTTGGCTGTGCTGGTTGGTGCGTATGGCCACGAACACCGTTACACCCAGGTTGACCTTGCGTGGGTCCACCAAGGCAACCTGCCTAGCGATGAAGCCGTGCTCGCGCAGGCGTTGCACGCGCCGCCAGCATGGCGTGGTGGACAGGTTTACCGCCTGGGCCAGATCGGTCAGAGGTGTTTCGGCATCTTGTTGAAGGATGCTCAAAAGCTTTCGATCAATAGCGTCTAGTTTCTTCTTCATTTTTATTCTTGGAAATTTTTTCTAATTATTGCGCTTGTTGCTCCGTTATTCACAAGCTGTTTTTGCGGCTGCAGGCGCACACTTGCGTGCACTCGCACAACCCATGAACGGAGCCAGAGTTGAAGACGATCGGATTGATCGGTGGAATGAGCTGGGAGTCCACCACCCTGTACTATCAAATCATCAACCGCGAAGTGGCGCGCCGCCGTGGCGGCTTGAGCAGTGCGAAGCTGAACCTGGTGAGCCTGGATTTTCAGGACATCGCATCGCGCCAACGCCAGGGTGACTGGCCGGGAATGGCTGCCATCCTGGCGGGGGCGGCCCAGCAACTCCAGTCCACCGGAGCTGACTGTGTATTGATTGGCACAAACACCATGCACAAGGTCGCCCCCGAAGTGCAGGCCGCTACCGATGTACCCCTGCTGCATATTGCAGACGTGACCGCTGACGCCATCATCCGAATGGGGCTGGGCACGGTGGGGTTGATGGGTACATCCTTCACCATGGAGCAACCCTTCTACGTGGAACGGCTGGCGGAACGCGGTATCGCATGCGTCGTGCCCAACCAAAGGCAGCGAGCCGAGATACATCGCATCATTTTTGAAGAACTCTGCCAGGGCAGGGTACTGGACACTTCGCGCAAGTGGCTGCAGATGTGCATAGCCGATCTGCAGGCGCGTGGCGCTCAGGGAGTGGTGCTGGGGTGTACAGAATTGCCGCTCATCCTTCGCCCGGGTGACTGCGCCTTGCCCATGTTCGACACCACGGCCTTGCACGCCATGGCCGCCGTCGATTTCGCACTGGCAGACTGACGCGTCGCCCGCCGTGAGCAATCAAGCTGGCAGGGTGTGCAAAGGGATGTCTTTCTGCACGGCCAGTCGCTCCAGTTGCCGCCTGGTTTTGCCTGCTACGAAGGCGGCAATGCCGTCGTGGGTGGCAGGCTCGAACATGGTCGCGTAAGCGGTGATCTTTACGTTCGCGGCCTGGCACAAGGCCAGTGCAAAGTGCGGCTCCAGCGCCGCCAGGGCCACGCGCCCGTCCTTGCAGGGGTAGATTCGGTAGCCCGCGTGAGCGCCGCCTACGGCAGCGTCGGGCAGTGTGAGGCCCCACGTGCGGGGCAGGGCGAGCCATGCCGCCGCGTCGGACAATGCCACCTCCTGAAGGCTGCCTTTGCCGCTATTTTTTGCAGCCAGTGTGGCTTGCAAGACGGCTTCGCTGGCAAGCAGTGCGCCGCCCATGTCTGCGAACAACGTAGGTGGCATGGACAGGCCACTGATCAGGCCAGCGTCGGCCAGGTATGTGAGGTCGTGCCCTGGCTCTTCCGCCCGCTCTCCAGGGCTGCCGACGATGGTCACCATCGAGAGCGCAGGATAGGACTTGCGCAGCGTTTTCCATTCCAGCCCCAGCTTGCGCAGCGCGGACGGGCGGAACGATGTGAGCAGTACGTCCGTGGTTTCCAGCAGCTTGCGCAACTTCGCCTGACCTTCGTCTGTCTTGAGGTTGGTCACCACCCGGTGTATGCCCCGGTGCAAGGCCTGGTAGGCGGTGGGGCTGTACTGCGCCATGGGGTCACCGCTGGAGGCACCAACTGGTGCAGGGGCCTCCAGCTTTGTGCAACGGGCACCCATGGCATGCAGACGCAGCAGAGCGGCAGGGCCGGGCAGGTTGAGAGCAAGGCTGAGCACGCGTACGCCGCGCAGGGGTTTGAGGGGTTTCATGCCCCTCATGTTAATCAAGCTCGTGTCAGTGCTGGCTTTGCAGTTGCCGGAGCAGCAACCGGGCGGTTGCGGTGTTGGTGGCGCAGGGCACGTTGTGCACGTCACAGGCGCGCACCAGTGCGTTGATGTCGGGTTCGTGCGGCTGGGGTGTCATCGGATCGCGCAAAAAGACGACGGCATCAATTCCGCCGACCGCCAGGCGCGCGCCTATCTGCAAGTCGCCCCCCAGCGGGCCGCTGAGCAGCCTTTCCACGCTGAGGCCAACTTCGCTCTCCAGCCGTCCACCCGTGGTGCCCGTGGCGCACAAGGTGCACTGGCTCAGCCAGTCGCGGAACTCGCGTGCCAGCAGAACCATGTCGGCCTTGCGACCGTCGTGGGCTATCAGTGCAATGCGCATGGTGTGTACCTCAAAGCCGCTGGTCGGTGGACGGGCGCTTCCACAGGTTGATGCCACCGTCGATGGCGTGCTGGTCGATGGCGGAAAGTTCGTCGGCGCTGAAGTCCAGGCGTTTGAGCGCGCCAACGAGCTCCACGATCTGTTCCGGGCGGCTGGCACCGATGAGGGCGGAAGTCATGCCGGGGTGGCGCAGCACCCAGGCCACGGCCATCTGGGCCAGGCTCTGGCCGCGTGCCTGAGCAATCTCGTTGAGCGCACGCACGTGTTTGAGGTTCTGATCGCTCAGGTGTTCCGCCTTGAGCGAGCCGCCGCCGGGGCGGTTGATGCGAGCGTCCTGCGGTACGCCCTGCAGGTACTTACCCGTGAGCAGGCCCTGTGCCAGTGGGCTGAAGGCGATGCAGCCCATGCCCAGGTCGTCTAGGGTGTCGATCAGTTCTTCCTCGATCCAGCGGTTGAGCAGGCTGTAGGAGGGTTGGTGGATCAGGCAGGGCACGCCCATTTCCTTGAGCAGCGCCACGGCTTCGCGCGTCTTGCCTGCGGAATAGCTGGAAATGCCCACGTACAGCGCCTTGCCTTGCTTCACGGCGCTGGCCAGCGCGCCCATGGTTTCTTCCAGGGGGGTGTCCGGGTCAAAACGGTGGGAATAGAAGATGTCCACGTAGTCCAGCCCCATGCGCTTGAGACTTTGGTCCAGGCTGGCCAGCACGTATTTGCGCGAGCCGCCACCCTGCCCGTAGGGGCCGGGCCACATGTCGTAGCCAGCCTTGGAGGAGATGACGAGTTCGTCCCGGTAGGGGCGGAAATCGCGGCGCAGGTGCTCGCCGAAGTTGGCCTCAGCGCTACCGTAGGGCGGGCCGTAGTTGTTGGCCAGGTCGAAATGGGTGATGCCCAGGTCGAAGGCCGTGCGCAACATGGCACGTTGCGTTTCCAGCGGCGTGGTGCCACCAAAGTTGTGCCACAGGCCCAGCGTGATGGCGGGCAGCTTGAGGCCGCTGCGGCCGCAGCGGCGGTAGATCATTTCCTGATAGCGGTCGGAGGCGGCGTGGTACATGGTTTGAACCTCAATGGGTGGACGGAGGAGGTGGGGTGGGTACGAAGCGAGAGCCCCAGGCGAGCGTGGCGGACGTCACGACCACCAAGCCCAGTGCCCAGGTGAGCGACCACGCCTCGGCAACGGCGCCGATGAGCGGGGGTCCAATCAGGAAACCACTGTAGCCGATGGATGACACGGTGGCTATGGCAGAGGCGCGGGCGGTTCCCGGTACATGCGTGGAGGCGTTGTAAAGGATGGGCACAACCATGGCCAGACCCACGCCTACCAAGGCAAAGCCCACAAACGACAGCACTGGCGATCCAGACAGCAAAACCGCAGCCATGGCCACGGCGCTGATGCCACCACCCGCTTGCAGCAACGTGCGCTCGGGGTACCGGTGGCGCAGGGCATCGCCCCCGAAGCGTGCCATCGCCATGGCGGCCGAGAACACGGCGTAGCCTATGGCGGCGCGGTCTTGTGCCATGCCCACCTCCTGTTTGAGGTAAAGCACGCTCCAGTCGTACATGGCCCCTTCTGCGCTCATGCCAGCAAAGATGAGCAGGCCCAGCACCAGCAACTGGCCATGGGGCCACAGTCGGCGGCGGGAGGCGTGGCTTTCTGGAGTGGTTTCCGAAGGCGCATCAATCAGACCGCCGGCAGTGACGGCCACCCAGGTCAGCACCAGAAGACCTATGCCCGAAAGCTGCCAGGCAGGGGGCAGATCGGTGCGAAGCAGCGCGGCGGCCAGCATGGCGCCCGCCATGCCGCCCACGCTGAAGCTGCCATGCAGGTTGCCCATGATGGGCCGCCCCGCGCGCGCCTCAAGCATTGAGCCCTCTGTGTTGATCGCTACGTCATACAAGCTCATGGCCGCGCCAAACAGAAACATGGCGGGCAATAGACCCCAAAGTCCCGGCCACCAGAGGGCGCTGCCCACAGAGAGTGCCATCGCCAACGCACACACATGGACCGCGCGGCGCACACCCAGCCACGCCACCATGCGACCGGCAACCAGCAGCGAGGCGATGGCGCCCATGGCGATGGTCAGCAACACCAGCGACAAAGAGCCTTCACTCAAACCGTATGTGGACTTGGCCGAAGGGATGTGCACTCCCCACGCGCCCCCTGTGACACCCAGTGCGACGAACTGGGCGCGTGTGGCCCAGCGGGCGCGGCGCAGACTGTCAGAAGTGGGTGTGATGGATGGATAAAGGCAGGGCTTGAGTGACATGTTCTTGAGTCATGTTTTATGGGTACATCCTACTCATGTTGGAAAACCTTTGCATAAACGTTGATAAAACTGCGTCCTCTTTAGGTGAGAAATAGAGTTACGTAACCAACAAGATGCTGAATTTCAGGGTTTACACCTTGTTGCAAACGATTGCATGAATGCTTCAATCCGGTCGCGTCTGTTGGTCGCTCCAAGACGGCCCAGGCAGCAAATCCAACCTTCAAGAACCCGGAGATATTCAATGCAGCAGTTTCTCAAGCCGTCCGCCGTTGCCGCCATGCTGGTGGCCTGTTCGCTGAGTGCTCAAGCCGACGTCAAATTCGATGCCAACATCGAAACCAACACCACTTACAAATCCGGTCGAGACAACCCGTCGACTGCAAGTACCTTCGATAACGGCGGCCGTATCGAAATCAACGCCAACGCTGAGTTGCTGCGCCAGGGTGAATACTTCGTCAACGCCCGTGGCTCGCTGCTCCTCGGCCTGAACGCTGACACTGGTATCGACGACGCCTGGATTCAGTTCGGCAACAGCACCTGGGACTTCAAGCTCGGCCGCTTTGAGGCGGTCGACCTGTTCCCGCTGGGCAAGGACACTCTTGTGGAAAGCGTGGCAGGGGGAACTTATCGCGCCAACGTGCTGCGTGGGCGTTTCAAGGACGATCAGTTCCATGGTGCAGTTGGCCTCAACGCCAGCCCCAACCTGCGCTTCGAGCTGGGGTTGATTTCTTACAAGGGCGAAAAGACCGGCATCGTCGAACAGGGTGTTCGCCCCGTGGCTGTCTACACCAATGGTGCACTGACGCTGCGCGCAGGTATCGAGCACTTTGACCGGGGCGCGGGCAACCAGAGCGGCTTCGGTCTGTCGGCTGGTTACGCGGTGAGTAAGGATGGCTACGTCAATGCCAGCTACGCCAAGAGCAGCGACGTGAATGCTTCGTCCTTTGGTCTGAATGCCACTTTCGGTCCGGCAGGCGTGGGTTTGATCCACGACAAGACCGCAGCCGGAAAGTCCAACACCTATTACGCGGCCTATAGCTTCCCGCTGTTCGGCGTCAAAGGTGCCTCCATTACCCCGGCTATCAGTCACTCTACGCATACGGGCCAAGACGGTCTGACCGCGGTTCGAGTCAGGTTGAACTACGCCTTCTAAGCGTTTCCCAGGCTCTTTTTTTTCGGCCCGCAGCCCTTAAGGCTGCGGGCCTTTTTGTTGGCGGTGACAGGCATGGCAGTCATGAAATGAAATAATCGGCCCATGCCTGAACGTTCTTCCTCTAGGCGTGCTGTAGCCGATTCGCAAGAACCGGTCACGCACGCTCCGCCCCCGTCCCGCAAACGCATGCAGATGACGGACATCGCTCGGCTGGCGGGTGTGTCGGTATCAACGGTTTCACGAGCGTTAAGCGGTAGTCCTCAAATTCCTGAGGCCACGCGCAGCCGTATAGCTGAGTTGGCGCGCTCACTCAACTACAGTGTGAACGTAGGGGCTGCTAACCTGCGCAAGCGTGACATCCAGACGGTGGGGGTCACCATACTTGGTGACAGCATGCAGGCCATTTCCGACCCGTTTCTGTTGAGTATCTTGGGCGCGGTCGCTGATGCGCTGGATGAGCGGGGCATGAGCCTGTTGCTGAGTCGGCTGAAGGATGACCGTATGCACCTGATGGCACCGATGGTGGCCAGTGGGCAGGTCGCGGGACTCATCGTCATTGGTCAGCTCACCTGGCATGAACACTTGAATGAATTGGCACGCCAAGGGGTGCCAATGGCCGTTTGGGGGGCATGTCTGCCAGATGCCATGTACTCGGTGGTCGGTGGGGACAACGCTCAAGGTGGCTACCTGGCAACGATGCATCTGCTGCAGCGCGGCTGCAAACGCATTGCCTTTTTTGGTGACAAGGCGCACCCTGAAGCTGGATTGCGATACCAAGGCTACCGGCGCGCTTTGGACGAGGCGGGTATTGAGCCTGACCCAAAGCTGGAGCAGTCTTTTCTGTTTGGTGACACGCGCGTACGGCATGTGATTGATGACTGGTTGGCTCAGAACATTGAGTTTGACGCTGTGTTTGCCAACAGTGACGTTACGGCCATTTCAATTATTGGGGCGCTGAGCGAAAGAGGTATTTCCGTACCTGCGGAAATAAAGGTAGTTGGTTATGACGACATCTTGCTCTCAGCTCATATGCATCCGTCGTTGACCACGGTGCGTCAACCCACCGCCCTGGCAGGCAAGGCGCTGGTGGACATGCTTTTTGACTCGATTGCGCACCGTTCCAGGCGTACGGTGGTTCTACCTACGGAACTTATCGTTCGAGACAGCACTGGCGGCTGAGGGGCTCCAGGTTACGTTCGAGGTACAAATTTCAGCGAAGTGGGGTAAACCCTGTAATGCAATCGTTTGCGTAAGTGGTGAAATTCGTCTGCGGCCACCGTGGATCCTGGTGTCGGGTGGGCGGCGATCAACAACATTTGTGAGGCAAACATGCGTATCCATTCCCGTGCTGTGGCAATCAAAGCCGCGCTGCTGGCCCTGACGACTGCCTGTTCTCTGGCGGGCGCCCAGGCCGCGACCATCACCATCTCCTGCGGGTCTGTGGGGCAGGACTTCGAGAACTGCAAGAAGCACACCGAGGCGTGGTCCAAGAAAACGGGGCACACCGTCAAGCTGTTCACGGTGCCCAATTCCACGACCGACATCCTGTCGCTGTTCCGCCAGATGTTTGCCGCCAAGTCGTCCGACCTGGATGTGATCAACGTCGACGTGGTGTGGCCCGGCGTTATCAAAGACCACCTGCTGGACCTGAAACCCTATTCCAAAGGGGTGGAAAAGGAGCATTTCCCCGCCATCGTGGCCAACAACACGGTCGACGGCAAGCTGCTGGCCATGCCCTGGTTCACCGACGCTGGCCTGCTTTACTACCGCAAGGACCTGCTTGAAAAATACGGTGCCAAGCCACCGGCCACCTGGGAGGAGCTGACCGCCGTGGCCAAGAAGGTGCAGGACGGCGAGCGTGCGGCGGGTAATGCCGACTTCCACGGCTTTGTCTTCCAGGCCAAGGCGTACGAGGGTCTGACATGTGACGCCATTGAATGGCTGCACAGCTACAACGCCGGTAACGTGGTCGATGCAAATGGCAACATCACGGTGAATAACCCGAACGCGGCCAAGGCGCTGAAGATGGCAGCTTCTTGGGTAGGTACGGTGGCTCCGCGCGGCGTGCTCAACTATGCGGAGGAAGAGGCGCGTGGCGTTTTCCAGAACGGCAATGCTGCCTTCATGCGCAACTGGCCATATGCCTGGTCGCTGGCCAACGGTGCTGACAGCAAGATCAAGGGCAAGGTTGGCGTAGCGCCCTTGCCCAAGGGCGGAGCGGATGGCCAGAACGCAGCTACGCTGGGTGGCTGGCAGCTTGCGGTGTCGAAGTACTCGAAGAACCCGGAGGCCGCGGCCGATCTGGTGATGTACATGACCAGCGCCGAGGTGCAGCGCGAGCGCGCCATCACCAGTTCCTACAACCCCACCATCGTCTCCCTCTACAAGGACAAGGCGGTGCTGGACGCCAACCCCTTCTTCTACAGCCTGTTCGACGTGTTCGTGAGTGCCGTGCCTCGCCCGTCCACCCCTACCGGTGGAAAGTACCCCGAGGTGAGCGCCGCGTTCTGGAATGCTACGCACGACGTGTTGTCCGGCAAGGTGAGCGCCGAGGACTCGCTGGTCAAGCTGGAAGCACGCCTCAAGCAAGTGCGCCGCAACAAGTGGTGAACCGAGTAGGCCTGGCCTGACCCGGAATCGACATGATGAACAACAAGACACGCACCGCCTGGCTGTTCCTGGCGCCCATGCTGGTGGTGCTCCTGATGGTGGCCGCCTGGCCCCTTGGGCGCACCATCTGGTTCAGTTTTACCGATGCCAACATCAACGACATTGGTGCGGCCCGTTTCGTGGGGTTGGAGAATTACCTTGGCGAGTACGGTTTGTTCGCCAACCCCACCCACACCGAGGGCTTCTGGGCCAGCGACTGGGGGGTGTCCATCCTGAACACACTCAAGTTCGCCTTGGTGTCGGTGACGGTGGAGACGGCTTTTGGTCTGGGCGTGGCCTTGTTGCTCAATCAGGATTTCCGTGGCCGGGCCTGGGTCCGTGCTGCCGTGCTGGTGCCCTGGGCCATACCGACCATCGTGTCTGCCAAGATGTGGGGCTGGATGCTGCATGACCAGTTCGGCGTGGTGAACCAGTGGCTGGTGGATGCTGGCCTGCTGGCCGAGAAACTCGCCTGGACGGCCGATCCAGCCTACGCACTGTGGACGGTGGTCGCCGTGGACGTGTGGAAGACCACGCCTTTTATGGCACTGCTGATCCTGGCAGCGCTGCAGACGCTGCCGAAAGACTGCTACGAAGCTGCCAAGGTTGACGGTGTGCACCCGCTGCGCGTGTTCTGGCGCGTGACGCTGCCCCTGATCCGTCCAGCGCTTATGGTTGCTGTGATTTTCCGCCTGCTGGATGCCTTGCGTGTGTTCGACCTGATCTATGTACTCACATCGAACAACAACAGCACGATCAGCATGTCTGGCTTCGTGCGGCGCGAGATGGTGGAAAACGGCTACATGGGCTATGGCTCGGCCGCTTCAACGGCGCTCTTCCTGATCATCGGCCTGTGCACGGTCGCCTACATCCGCCTGGGTCGGCTCAAGCTGTCGGAGGACTGAACATGAAATCTCCCTGGTACACACGCTCTGCGTTGTATCTGGCAGCGGCCCTGGTGGTAGCGCTGTCGGTCTTCCCCTTCATTTACGCCATCTCCACGTCGCTCAAGTCCGGGGCAGCGCTGTTCGAGCCCCGTTTGTGGCCCAGCTCGGTCACGCTGGGCAACTACATCTCGCTCTTCACGCTGGCCGAGCAGCCTTTCGGCCGGCACATCGTCAACTCGATCATGGTCTCCGTGCTGGTGGTGGTGCTTTCGCTCTTCATGGGTGTGACCGCCGCTTACGCACTGGGGCGCATTACCTTCAAGGGCAGGGGGCTGCTGCTCATGACCATCCTGGGGGTGTCGATGTTCCCGCAGGTGGCAGTGCTGGCTGGCATGTTCGAACTCATCCAGTGGCTGGGCCTTTACAACAAGGCGCTCGGCCTGGTGCTCCCCTACATGATCTTCACGTTGCCCTTCACCGTGTGGGTGCTCACCACCTTCATGAAGCAACTTCCCAAGGAGCTGGAAGAGGCGGCCATCATGGACGGCTGCAGCCCATGGCGCGTCATCAAAGACGTGTTCCTGCCGCTGCTGTGGCCAGCGCTGGTGTCAACGGGTTTGCTGGCGTTCATCGCCGCCTGGAACGAATTCCTCTTTGCACTCACTTTCGTGCTCGACAACAACGAGCGCACCGTGCCGGTGTCCATCTCGCTCATCTCGGGTGCCAGCAAATACGACATCCCCTGGGGAAACATCATGGCCGCTTCTGTGCTGGTCACGCTTCCCCTGGTGGCACTGGTGCTGCTTTTCCAGAAAAAGATCGTCTCGGGCCTCACGGCTGGCGCGGTCAAGGGTTGATTCCTGTTCTCTCACTGCTTATTCATGAAACACAAGGCTCCCAACAACGAATGGTGGCGCGGCGGCGTCATCTACCAGATCTACCCTCGCAGCTTCCAGGACAGCAATGCCGACGGCATTGGTGACCTGCCTGGCATCACGGCCCGGTTGGAACACGTGGCCCGGCTGGGCGCGGACGGCATCTGGTTGTCTCCCTTCTTCAAGAGCCCGATGAAGGACTTCGGCTACGACGTGAGCGACTACCGCGACGTGGACCCCATGTTCGGCACGTTGGACGACTTCCGCACGCTGGTGAAGCGCGCGCACGAACTCGGCCTGAAGGTGATGATCGATCAAGTGCTGTCGCACACATCCGACCAGCACCCCTGGTTCAAGGAAAGCCGCGCCAGCCGCGACAACTCCAAGGCCGATTGGTACGTGTGGGCCGACGCCAAGGATGACGGCAACCCGCCCAACAACTGGCTAAGCATCTTTGGCGGCAGCGCGTGGCAGTGGGACACCGGCCGTCTGCAGTACTACATGCATAACTTCCTGACCAGCCAGCCGGATCTCAACTTTCACAATCCCGAGGTGCAGCAGGCGATTCTGGATGACGTGCGCTTCTGGCTGGAGCTGGGTGTGGACGGCTACCGCCTGGATACTGCCAACTTCTACTTCCACGACAAACAGTTGCGCAGCAACCCAGGCCGAGGCATGCCGCAGGGCGAAGACCCGGCGGTGGACCGCAACAACCCGTATGGCTGGCAGCGCCATTTGCACGACAAGAGCCAACCCGAGAACCTCGACTTCCTGCGTCGCCTGCGTGCCCTGCTCGACGAGTACCCCGACACCACCATGGTCGGCGAGATTGGTGATGACGATGGCTTGGCCCGCATGGCGCAGTACACCAGCGGCGGCGACAAGCTGCACATGGCCTACTGCTTCGACCTGCTCGGTAAGCAGCGCAGTGCCCCGTTCCTGCACGCACTTTTCACCCGTTTCCTCGATATCGTGGGCGACGGCTGGCCCTGCTGGGCGCTGTCCAACCACGATTGCGTGCGGCTGGCCACTCGGTGGGGGGGCGATCACCCTGACGAGCGCCTGCTGCGCCTGGCAGCGGCCATGCAGATGTCGATCCGGGGCACGCCCTGCATTTATCAGGGTGACGAGTTGGGTTTGCCTGAAGCCGACATTGCCTATGAAGAGCTGCAGGACCCCTTCGGCATCACCATGTGGCCCAAGTTCAAGGGGCGCGACGGTTGCCGCACGCCCATGCCCTGGGCTTCCGGTGCGCTACATGCGGGCTTCACTCCCGGCAAGCCCTGGCTGCCTGTGTCGCCTGCTCATCTGCCACTGGCGGTGGACCGGCAAGGCGCTGGCAGCCTGATGGCGTTCTACGCGCAACTGCTTCACTGGCGCCGTACACAGCCGGCTCTCGTCAAAGGCAGCATGGTCATGCTGCCCGCTCACGACCAAGTGCTGGCCTTCGTGCGCAACCATGGCGATGCGCGTGTGCTCTGCGCGTTCAACTTCAGCGGCGAAGCCGTCGTCTGGACGTTGCCTGCGGAAGTGGTCTCTGCATCTCCGCTCGCAGGCAGCGGGTTGGAAGGCGCGCGGATTGTTGCCGGCACCATCCGTTTCGAACCCTGGGGCGGGCTGCACGCCGCCTGTTGAAGGAGCACATGCCATGTCCAAGATCGAGTTCCGCCACGTCTCCAAGCGATACACGCCGCAGACGCTGACCATCAACGATGCCAACCTGACCATCGAGCACGGTGAGTTCTGTGTGTTCGTCGGCCCCTCGGGGTGCGGCAAGTCAACGCTGTTGCGCATGGTGGCAGGCCTGGAGGAAATCACTTCCGGCGACCTGCTCATCGGCGGAGAGCGCGTCAACGACCTTGCGCCTGCTCGCCGTGGCGTGGCCATGGTGTTCCAGAGCTATGCGCTGTATCCCCACATGACCGTGCGCGAGAACATGGCTTTCGGGCTGAAGGTGTTCGGCGCCAACGCGGCAGAGATCGACCGCAAGGTACGAGAGGCAGCCGAGGTTCTGCAGCTCACCCACTTGCTGGACCGCCTGCCCAAGGCACTGTCGGGTGGGCAGCGCCAGCGCGTGGCCATTGGCCGCGCTATCGTCAAGGAGCCGCGTGTTTTCCTGTTTGATGAGCCGTTGTCCAACCTTGACGCTGCCCTGCGAGTGCAGACCCGGCTCGAAATCGCCCGGTTGCACAAGCGCATCGGCTCAGCCAGCATGATCTACGTCACGCACGACCAGGTGGAGGCTATGACGCTGGCTGACAAGATTGTGCTGCTGCATACGGGCGACCGTATTGCCAGCCATGGCTCCATTGCGCAGGTGGGCTCGCCCATGGCGCTGTACCACCGTCCGGCCAGCCTATTCGTAGCGGAGTTCATTGGTTCGCCGAAGATGAATGTGCTGCCGGGTCAACTTGTCCGCGCGGCGCCGGATACGGCCACGGTGAAACTGGCAGGTGTCGATCTCGAGGCCGCTGTGGATGCCCAGTCCATCCAATCAGGTGAGGCACTGCACGTCGGCTGCCGCCCTGAAGACATGCGCCTTGTGAGCCCCGCCTCGGTCAACAGCTTGAGCGGGCAGGTCACCCACGTCGAGAAGCTGGGCGAGGCCTCCTTACTCTACGTGGACGTCGGGCAGGGGCTGCCTGCCATCACCGTACGTGTGCCGGGCACGGCCACTGAACAGGTGGGGGAGACCGTTCACGTGCAGTGGCCGGCAGACCTCATACACGTGTTCGGCTCAAACGGCCAAGCCTGCTACCGTACGCTCGATCTGCCTGCCTGAAAAGTTACTTGTGAGCGCTCCAGCCACCTACGTTCGCCCCAGCCTCAACAAAATAGCTGGCCCCATCGTCGGCGAATTCCTGTTGGGTATGACGGTGGCCATGGTGGGGCTGTACCTTGCTTCGCACACGTCCGATGCAGCAGCAGGCACCTTCGGTCTGACGCAGCAGGTGCTGGAGACGCTGTTCGTGGTGTTCAGGGTGCTTGCCATTGGGCTGGGCATTGTCGTTACGCAGCGCCTGGGCAGCGGTCAGCACGAACAGGCGCGCGCCACGTCGCGTATGGCACTGGGGGCCAGCACCTGGGCGGGGCTGGGCGTGGCGCTGTGGTTGCTGCTTGGCGGCACCTTCACGCTGGACGTACTGAACGCACCCGAGCAGTTGTGGCCAGCGGCCACGCTCTACATGATGCTGCTTGCACCGTCCATGGTGCTGGAGGCTTACAACCTCAGCATGGCGGCCGTGCTGCGGGCGCACCTGTTCGCGCGCGAGTCGCTGCTCATCATGGTGGCCATGCACGGTACCCACCTGTTGCTGGCCTTCGTCTTCATGCAGGGCGTCGGCTCCTGGGAGGGCTGGGGACTCAACGGGTATGCGCTGGCATGGTTGCTGAGCCGCCTGTTGGGCCTGGCGCTGCACTTGTGGACGTGGAAGTTGCGCATGGGGCTCAAGGCCACGCCGGGCGACTGGTGGCTGGTGCCGGGGCGCATATTGTGGCCGGTGCTGCGCATCGGCGTACCCGGTGCGGCACTGGAACTGGTCTACCGCCTGGCCTTCATGGTGTCCCTCTCGGCAACGGCGCGGTTGGGCGTAGCCGCGCTGGCCACCCACTCCTATACCTTGCAGACGCTCAAGTACGTTCTGCTGATCAGCATGGCCATTGGCTGGGCGTGCGAGATCATGGTGGGGCGTCTGGTGGGTGGAGCGCGCTTGCGCGAGGCAGACACCATCGTGCGCAAAGGTGTCCGCAACGGCTTGCTTGCGTCTGGCGGGCTGGCCTTGCTGGCTGCGATTTCCGCGCCTTGGCTCATGCGCATATTCACCAAGGACCCGGCCATCATCGAAGCTGCTCAAACGTTGCTGTGGATGTCGGTGGCGCTGGAGTTGGGGCGTGTGTTCAACCTCGTCGTGATCGGGGCCCTGCGGGCTACGGGCGACGTGCATTTCCCCGTGCTGGCCAGCGTGGCATCGCTGGTGCTGATTCTGGGCGGCGGTTCGTACTGGCTGGGCCGTGGTTTTGGCCTGCCGGGCATCTGGGCCGCCTACGTGCTCGACGAGTGCCTGCGGGGAGCCCTGATGTGGTGGCGCTGGCGCCGCCAGGGGTGGCTACCGCACGCCAGGGGCACCTTCCGCGGACTGCGCCGGCCCGGCAGCGGGGATAGTTGATCTGGCTTACTGCCCAAAATCCAGGGGCAGGCCCACGTAGTTCTCGGCAATCGTGCGCAGGCCTGCCTCGGAGTGCATCAGGTAATCCAATTCCGCCTGTTGCAGCTTGGCGTTGATGGCGCCTTCGTCCGGGAAGTTGTGCATGATCGACGTGAACCACCAGCTGAAACGCTCAGCGCGCCAGATGCGCTTGAGGCAGCGCTCCGAGTAGCTGTCGATGCCCGCTTCGGTCTTGTCCTGGTAGAACTCGACGATGGCGTTGGACAGGTATTTCACATCGGTGGCGGCCAGGTTCAGGCCCTTGGCGCCTGTGGGCGGCACGATGTGCCCGGCGTCGCCTGCCAGGAACATGCGGCCAAAGCGCAGCGGCTCTGTCACAAAGCTGCGCAGCGGCGCAATGCTTTTCTCCAGGCTGGGGCCGGTCACCAGATGTTCGGCCGCCTCGGCGTCCAGGCGCAGCTTCAGCTCGCTCCAGAAGGCGTCGTCGCTCCACTGTTCCACCTTGTCGGTGAGTGGCACCTGCAGGTAGTAGCGGCTGCGGGTGTGGCTGCGTTGCGAGCACAAGGCAAAACCGCGCTCGCTGTTCGCGTAGATCAGTTCGTGGTGCACCGGCGGGGTGTCCGACAGCAAACCCAGCCAGCCGAAGGGGTAGACCTTCTCGTATTCCTTGATGGCGTTGCGCGGCGCGCTGGCGCGGCACACGCCGTGGAAGCCGTCGCAGCCCGCAATGAAGTCACACTCGATGGTGTGGCTCTGGCCGTTCTTTTCGTAGGTGACGCGTGGCTTGGTGGTGTCGAAGTCGTGCACCTGCACGTTGGCTGCTTCGTAGATGCTCGTCAGGCCAGCAGCCTTGCGGGCATCCATCAGGTCGCGGGTCACTTCGGTCTGGCCGTAGACCATCACCTTCTTGCCGCCCGTCAATCCTTCCAGGTCGATGCGGTGGCGCTGGCCGTTGAACAGCATGTCAAAGCCCGTGTGCACCAGGCCTTCCTTGTGCATGCGCTCGCCCACGCCTGCTTCGTCAAGCAGGTCGGTGGCAACCTGTTCCAGCACGCCCGCGCGAATGCGGCCGAGCACGTATTCGGGTGTCTGGCGTTCGACGATGACGGCGTCGATGCCAGCCTTGTACAGCAGCTGGCCGAGCAGCAGGCCGGAGGGGCCTGCACCGATGATGGCAACTTGGGTGCGCATGGATGTCTCCTGTGAAGCAATGCGAATGGGTTCATGCTAGACCCCGGTGGCCTGCCTGCACACCCCGGTGATTGCGGGTTTGCGCGATCAGTGGAACAATTGCGCGATGATCGCGCAACTTCAATTACTCCGGCCATGAGCATTGCCAAGGCCGATCTCATCGAGGGCATGGCCAAGGGCATGGCTGTGCTGGAAAGCTTCGACACGGAGCGCCAGCGGCTCAACGCGACGCTGGCCGCGCAGCGGGCGGGCATCACCCGGGCAGCGGCGCGCCGCCACCTGTTGACGCTGGCGCACCTGGGCTACCTGGAAACGGACGGCAGCTATTTCTGGCTGTCGGCCAAGGTGCTGCGGTTTTCCGGCAGCTACCTGTCCAGCGCCCGCCTGCCCCGGGCGGTGCAACCTACGCTCAACCGGCTGGCTGCACAGACGCGTGACTCATTTTCCGTGGCCGTGCTGGAGGGGGATGCCGTGGTCATCGTCGCCCGCAGTGTGGCCATGGTGGGCTCCGCGGGCGACTGGGATGGCGGCTCACTCGGCGCGCCGCTTTCGGGCAGCGCGCCTGTGCGCCTGCTGGCCTACGGCCTGCACCTGGGTGCGCGCCTGCCCGCACACGCCACTTCGACAGGGCGTGTGCTGCTGGCGGCGCTGCCCAAGGTCGAGTTCAATGGCTGGCTCAAGGGCAGGGCGCTGGCGCGGTTGACGCCCTACACCGTGGTCGAGCCCAAGGCCTTCCGCGAAGTGATTGCCGATGTGAGGCAGGCCGACCACTGCATTGCCAGCGAGGAGCATGAACTCGGCGTCTTCGCCGTGGCCGTGCCCCTGCGCAACCTGGATGGAAAGACCGTGGCCGCCCTTAACGCGGTGGTGCCGCACAACAGGCTGCAAAACGGGGCGGTTCAAAGGGAGCTTCTGCCACTGTTGCAAGACGCAGCACGTGAACTTCGCCCGCTTCTTTGAACTGGGCGGGGCCAGCGCTCAGCGCTGCCGCTGTTTGAGGGCGCGTTCCACCTCGCGCTTGCCTTCGCGTTCCTTGATGGTGTCGCGCTTGTCGTGTTCGGCCTTGCCCTTGGCCAAGGCAATGTCGCACTTCACCCGACCGTTCTTCCAGTGCAGATTGATCGGCACCAGCGTGTAGCCTTTTTGTTCCACCTTGCCGATGAGGCGTCGAATCTCTTCCTTGTGCATCAACAGCTTCTTGGTGCGGGCGCTGTCGGCGCTGACGTGGGTGGATGCCGTGCGCAACGGGTTGATGAGACAGCCGATCAGGTACAGCTCGCCGTCGCGGACCAGCACGTAGCCGTCGGTGAGCTGCACTTTGCCCTCGCGCAGCGCTTTCACCTCCCAGCCTTCGAGCACCATGCCGCACTCGAAGCGCTCTTCAAAGTGGTAGTTGAAGGCGGCTTTCTTGTTTTCGGCAATGCGGCTGTCGCGGGCCTGGGGTTTAGCGTTTTTCTTGGCGGATGACATGTCGTTCAGATGGGGTGCCAGCGGGCCAATACAATCCCCTGGCGGCCAAGCATTGTATGAAACCCGCACAGTTTCCATAAAGCCGCAGAGTTTCGATGAAAAGCGTTCACAAGACTGTTCTGATCTGGCACAGCGCGCACGAAATGTTCGCGTTGGTGACTGACGTTTCCGGCTATCCTCAGTTTCTGCCTTGGTGCAGCAGTGGGGAGGTGCTGGAGCGCACGGCGGATGGCATGGTGGCTTCCATTGGCATGTCCTTCAGCGGAATCAAAAAAAGCTTTACTACCCGCAACACCCACGTTGAAGATCGGCGCATTCACCTTGAGCTGGTCGACGGCCCGTTTTCCCACCTGGATGGCACCTGGGACTTCACCCCGGTGGGGGATGGCAGCCAGCGTGCCTGCCGCATAGATTTCACACTGAACTACGGTTTTGCCAGTAACACACTGGCCGCCCTGGTGGGGCCGGTGTTCGACAAAATCGCAGGTAGCCTGGTGGACGCGTTCGTCAAGCGGGCGGATCAGGTCTATGGCAGCGACTGACACCGTCACCGTCACCCTGGTCTATGCCAGCGGCCCCAGGGTGGTGACGGAGCTTTGCGTGACGCTGCCTGTTGCATGTACTGTGCGTGATGCCGTGATTGCAAGTGGGTGGCTGCAAAAGTTTCCCGAACTGGAAGTGGAGCAGGGGGCAACGCTGTCCATCTGGGGTCGCAAGTCAGGGTGGAGCCACACCCTTCGGGATGGCGACAGGGTCGAATTCTGCCGGGCCCTGCGGGTGGACCCCAAAGTTGCCCGTCGCGAGCGCTTCAGCCGCCAAGGAGCCCGCACTGCGGGTTTGTTTGCCCAGCGCCGCAAAGGCGCGAAACCCGGTTATTGAGTTGCTGGTCAGCGGCAGTTCTCGGAAATGATCCGCTCCAGACGGCTGGCTTCTTCGGCTTTGTCTGAGGCCGTCAGTGTTATCTGCTGCCCTTGCTCGTTTGTGGTGACGAGGCGTCTGCCCGAGTTGAGCGTGCTCAAAGACGCTTGCGCCCGCTTGCAATTGTCAGCGCGGATTTCGGCGTTCTTGGCTTCAGTGGCCTTGCGGCGAGCTTCTTCGGCCTGCTCGGTTTCCTTGCGCTTCTTGTCCTCGGCTGAGGCCGCCTTGTCTGCAGGCTGACCGCCAGCAGGCGTTGATGCAGGCAGGTTTCCGGCAGGCTTGGCGGCAGTGGCGGCGGGTTGCTCCGCTGCTGGTGGCTGAATGGTTGGCATGCCGGGGCGCTGAATAATTTGCCGCTCGGCAACAGACGCTGGCGGCGGCAGGTCGCTGTAGACCTTGCGGCCATTGCCGTCCACCCAAACCCACGCGCCAGCGGCATGAACCGAAAGCGCTGCGAACCCATTCAACATCACCGCACACAGCACGAATGCCTTCTTGCGGCCCCCCTTGTCACCATTGCCAACATTGCGGTTCAACCAATGCATGTTCACCTCTTGAGCGTTGCCAAGATGTTACGCGGTTTGCCCCCTGTACAATAGTGTTTTTGGAGCTTTCACATGCGCCTACTCGGAAAAGCGCTCACCTTCGACGACGTGTTGCTGGTGCCCGCGTACTCCCAGGTCCTGCCCAAGGACACTTCTCTGTCCACGCAGTTCACCCGTGACATCACCCTGAACCTTCCTCTCGTGTCCGCCGCCATGGACACGGTGACTGAAGCTCGCCTGGCGATCGCCATCGCCCAGGAAGGGGGCATTGGTATCGTTCACAAGAACTTGTCGGCGCAGGAGCAGGCAGCTCATGTGGCCAAGGTCAAGCGCTACGAATCCGGCGTGCTTCGCGACCCGGTCGTCATCACCCCCGACACCACGGTGTATCACGTTCACCAGTTGTCTGAAGAGCTCGGCATCTCCGGTTTTCCGGTGATCGACGGTGGCAAGGTGGTTGGCATTGTCACGGGCCGTGATCTGCGCTTCGAGACGCGCGTGGATTTGCCCGTCAAAGAGATCATGACGCCGCGCGAGCGCCTGATCACAGTGCCCGAAGGCACCACCCCGGCCGAAGCCAAGGCATTGCTCAACAAGCACAAGCTGGAACGCCTGCTGGTGGTCAACGAAGCCTTTGAGCTCAAGGGCCTGATCACGGTCAAGGACATCACCAAACAGCTCAACTTTCCCAGTGCGGCACGTGACGCGGCTGGCCGCCTGCGCGTGGGCGCAGCCGTGGGCGTGGGCGCTGGCACTGAAGAGCGAGTTGAAGCGCTGGTCAAGGCCGGGGTTGACGCCATCGTGGTGGATACCGCTCATGGCCACAGCAAGGGCGTGATCGACCGTGTGCGCTGGGTCAAGCAGAATTACCCGCAAGTGCAGGTCATTGGCGGCAACATCGCCACCGGTGCCGCTGCATTGGCTCTGGTGGAGGCAGGTGCAGACGGCGTCAAGGTCGGCATCGGCCCTGGCTCCATTTGCACCACCCGCATCGTGGCCGGCGTGGGCGTGCCGCAGATCACCGCTATCGACAACGTGGCCACGGCCCTGCAGGGCACGGGCGTGCCTCTGATTGCTGACGGCGGCATCCGCTACAGCGGTGACATTGCCAAGGCCATTGCCGCGGGCGCCAGCACCGTGATGATGGGCGGCATGTTCGCCGGCACCGAGGAAGCGCCGGGCGAGGTCATCCTCTACCAGGGCCGCAGCTACAAGAGCTACCGTGGCATGGGCTCCATTGGTGCCATGCAGCAGGGCAGCGCCGACCGCTACTTCCAGGAGTCCAGCACCGGCAACCCCAACGCCGACAAGCTGGTTCCCGAGGGCATCGAAGGCCGCGTGCCTTACAAGGGCTCGATGGTCTCCATCGTGTTCCAGATGGCGGGCGGCATCCGGGCTTCCATGGGCTATTGCGGTTGCGCCTCCATTGACGAGATGCGCAACCGTGCCGAGTTCGTCGAGATCACCGCCGCCGGTATCCGCGAAAGCCACGTGCACGACGTGCAGATCACCAAGGAAGCGCCCAACTACCGCGCCGACTGATCCGTCGCCTTCCAAGGGCCGCCGCACCGGCGGCCTTTTGCATTTCCAACGGGCCCGAGCCCTTACCGCCATGCAACACCAGAAGATCCTCATTCTCGACTTCGGCTCCCAGGTCACCCAGCTCATTGCGCGCCGCGTGCGCGAGGCCCATGTGTACTGCGAGGTCCACCCCTGCGACGTTTCCAGCGACTGGGTGCGCCAGTACGCCGCCGACGGCATGCTCAAAGGCGTGATCCTTTCCGGCAGCCACGCCAGCGTGTACGAGGTGGATGACCGCGCCCC
>CAMLOF010000020.1 GCA_946481585.1 uncultured Macromonas sp.
GCCGTGCTCGACGCGCTGGCCAGCTTCAAAGGCGTGGGGCGGCGCTTCCAGCGCTATGGCGAAGCGGCGCTGCCCAGCGGCGGCACAGCCACGCTGGTGGACGATTACGGCCACCATCCTGTGGAAATGGCTGCCACCCTGTCTGCCGCGCGCGGCGCCTTCCCTGGCCGCCGTCTGGTGCTGGCCTTCCAGCCCCACCGCTACACCCGCACGCGCGACTGTTTCGAGGATTTCGTCAAGGTCATCGGGCAGGCAGATGCTGTGCTGCTGTCCGAGGTCTATGCCGCTGGCGAGGCGCCGATCGTGGCGGCGGATGGCCGTGCGCTCACACGCGCCCTGCGCGTGGCGGGCAAGGTCGAGCCCGTGTTCGTGGACGACATCGCCGACATGCCCCAAGCCATTCTGGACAACGCACGCGACGGCGACGTTGTGCTGTGCATGGGCGCGGGCTCCATCGGTGCGGTGGCGGGTCAAGTGATCACCCTGGCGCAGGCCGGGGAACAGAAAGAGGTGAGCGCATGAGCGCCGATGTGAAGATCAATCCCCGCAGCCTGGGCAAGGTGGCGGTACTGATGGGCGGCTTCTCCGCCGAACGCGAAGTCTCGCTGATGTCGGGCAACGGCGTGTTGCAGGCTTTGCTTGCGCAAGGCGTGGATGCACACGCTTTCGATCCCGCCGCGCGAGATTTGGGCGAACTCAAGCGCGAGGGCTTTGCGCGCGCATTCATCACGCTGCACGGCCGCTTCGGGGAAGACGGCACCGTGCAGGGCGCCTTGGAGCTGATGGGTATTCCGTACACCGGGCCTGGCGTGCTGGCTTCCAGCGTGGCCATGGACAAGGTCATGACCAAGCGCATCTGGCGCGCCGAAGGCTTGCCCACGCCCGACTGGCGCCAAGTGTCCAGCGTTGAAGAAACCGTGGCGGCCTTTCAGGCCCTGGGCTCGCCCATGATCGTCAAGCCCGCGCGCGAAGGTTCCACCATCGGCCTGACCAAGGTCACCGACACCGCGCAATGTGCCCAGGCCTACGCCCTGGCCGCGCAGCACGACCCCGAGGTGCTGTGCGAGCAGTTCATCAGCGGTGACGAGGTGACCTGCCCGGTGCTGGGCACGGGCGCCAGCGCCCGCTCGCTGCCGGTGATCCACATCGTGGCGCCGGGCGGCAACTACGACTACCAGAACAAGTACTTCACCGACGACACCCGCTACATCGTCCCGTGCGACCTGCCCGCTGGCGAGGAGCCGGTGATCCAGGCGCTGGTGCTCAAGGCCTACCGCACGCTGGGTTGCCGTGGTTGGGCGCGTGCCGACGTGATGATCGACGCTGCCACCCGCAAGCCCTATCTGCTGGAGATCAACACTTCTCCCGGCATGACTGGTCATTCGTTGGTGCCCATGTCGGCGCGCGCCACGGGCATGAGCTACGAAGCCCTGTGCCTGCACGTGCTGGCCAGCGCCAGCCTGGACAACCCCCTGCCGTCGGCAAACGGAGCCTGACGTGGCCGATACCCCCGTCCTTCCCCTCGACGTGCGTCTCATGAACTGGGTGGCCAGCACCCTGTTCGTGGTCGCGTGCGTCCTGGGGTTGGGTGCTGGGGCCTGGTGGGTCGCCCGCCATCCGGCTTGGACGCTCGAGGGTATCTCCATAGAAGGCGACGTGACGCACCAGAACGTTGTGACCGTACGCGCACATCTCGCGTCCAGTCTGCACGGCAGCTTCCTCACACTCAATCTTCAAGACGTGCAAAAGCTGCTTGAAGATGTTCCCTGGGTGCGCCAGGCGGTGGTGCAGCGAACCTTCCCGAACCGCCTGACGGTGACGCTCGAAGAACACCGTCCTGTGGCCTGGTGGGGCGAAGCCGCCAGCGGTCGTCTTGTGAACGACAAGGGCGAGGTTTTCGAGGCCACTGCGGACGACTCACATGCCGACGAATGGAGCGAACTGGTGGGGCCAGATGGGCAGTCGGAGCGCGTTTACGCCTTCTACCAGCAGCTGCAACCGGTGTTTGACCGGATTGGCCGCGAGGTGCACCGCCTGGAACTGACCAGCCGTGGCAGCTGGCGCGCCGAGCTGGACAACGGTGCGCGCATTGAAATGGGCCGTGGCGACAACGAAGAGTTGCTGGCGCGAGTGCACACACTGGTGGCCACCGCCACGCAACTCACACACCGTTATGGTGGGCGCGACATCGAGTCCGCCGACCTGCGTTACCCCAATGGCTACGCCGTGCGGCTGCGCGGCGTGACCACCCTGACAGAAGACAAGACCGGCAAACCCCGGAGTTAAACCAGAGCACACACGCATCATGGCCAAGGAATACAAAGACATCGTGGTCGGACTCGACATCGGCACCGCCAAGATCATGGTGGTGGTCGCCGAAGTCCAGCAGGGAGGGCACCTGAAGCTGGCGGGCCTGGGCGTCGCGCCGAGCAATGGGCTCAAGCGTGGTGTGGTGGTCAACATCGACGCCACGGTGCAAAGCATCCAGCAGGCCTTGAAAGAGGCCGAGCTGATGGCGGACTGCCGCATCGGCCGCGTCTATACCGGCATCACCGGCAGCCACATCCGGGGCATCAACTCCAGCGGCATGGTGGCCATCAAGGACCGCGAGGTCACGCCCACCGACGTGGCGCGCGTCATCGAGACCGCCAAGGCCATCAACATCTCCACCGACCAGCGCCTGCTGCTGGTGGAGCCGCAGGAATTCATCATCGACGGGCAAGAGGTCAAGGAGCCCATCGGCATGAGCGGCATCCGCCTGGAGGCCAAGGTGCACATCGTCACCGGGGCGCAGGCTGCCGCCGAAAACATCATCAAGTGCGTGCGCCGCTGCGGGCTGGAGGTGGACCAGCTCATGCTCAACCCGCTGGCCGCCAGCCAGGCCGTGCTCACGGAAGACGAGAAGGAACTCGGCGTGGCGCTGGTGGACGTGGGCGCAGGCACTACGGACGTGGCGATCTTCCAGGGCGGTGCCATCCGCCACACGGCTGCCATCCCGATCGCTGGCGACCTCATCACCAACGACATCGCCATGGCCTTGCGTACGCCCACCAAGGACGCCGAGGACATCAAGGTGGAAAGCGGCTGCGCCAAGCAACTGCTGGCCGATCCCGACCAGCAGGTCGAGGTGCCGGGCCTGGGCGACCGTGGGCCGCGCTTGCTCAGCCGTCAGGCCCTGGCGGGTGTGATCGAGCCGCGCGTGGAGGAAATCTTCGCGCTCGTGCAGCAAGTCATCCGCGAGTCGGGACATGAAGAACTGCTGTCGTCGGGCATTGTGCTCACCGGCGGCAGCGCCGTGATGCCGGGCATGGTCGAGCTGGGTGAGGACATCTTCCTCAAGCCCGTGCGGCGCGGCATTCCCAAGTACGCCAGTGCGCTCAGCGACATGGTGGCCCAGCCTCGGGCGGCCACCGTCATGGGCCTGCTGGAAGAGGCGCGCCTGGCGCGCCTGCGCGGCCACAAGGTGGCGCAAAAGGCCGGTTCCATGGGCAACGCCCTGGGCCGTATCAAGGACTGGTTTGTGGGGAATTTCTGATGAACAGACACCACCGCCCTCAGCGACGTTTCTCCACCGGTCCACGCGCAGGCGAGGCGCATGTGCGGCGCAGTCACGGCGCCAATGCGCCGCCTGGATGACCCGGCACTCCCCCCGTTTTCAGCAAGCTTTCAGATTCACAGGTTCAAGGCATTCAAGGAGTTTCAAATGAGCATCGAAATGATCGAGGTCGAAGAGTTCAACCGGGGCACGCAAATCAAGGTGATCGGCGTGGGCGGTGGCGGCAGCAACGCCGTTGAGCACATGATCCAGAGCCACGTGCAGGGTGTGGAGTTCATCTGCGCCAACACCGACGCACAGGCACTGAGCAAGACCGCTGCACACCGCGTCATCCAACTGGGCCAGACCGGTCTGGGCGCAGGCAGCAAGCCCGAAAAAGGCCGCGAGGCTGCGCACATGGCCGAGGCAGACATCCGCAACGCCATCGATGGCGCACACATGCTCTTCATCACGGCGGGCATGGGCGGAGGCACCGGCACCGGCGCGGCCCCCGTCATTGCCAAGGTGGCCAAGGAAATGGGCATCCTCACCGTGGGCGTGGTGACCAAGCCCTTCGACTGGGAAGGCGGCCGCCGCATGACCAATGCCGACGCAGGCCTGGCCGAGCTGGAAGCCAATGTCGACTCTCTGATCGTCGTGCTCAATGACAAGCTGCTGGAAGTGCTGGGCGATGACATCACCCAGGACCAGGCCTTCGCCGAGGCCAACGACGTGCTGAAGAACGCCGTGGGCGGTATTGCCGAGATCATCAACGTCGAGGCGCTGGTGAACGTGGACTTTGAAGACGTGCGCACCGTGATGGGCGAGCCCGGCAAGGCCATGATGGGCACCGCAGTGGCCAGCGGCCCGGACCGCGCGCGCATTGCCGCCGAGCAGGCCGTGGCCTGCCCGCTGCTGGAAGGCGTGGACATGAAGGGTGCCAAGGGCGTGCTGGTGCTGATCAGCGCCGCCAAAGGTTCGCTGAAGCTGAACGAGTCCAAGCTGGCCATGAACACCATCCGCGCCTTCGCCGCGCCGGACGCCCACGTGATCTACGGCACGGCCTACGATGAGTCGCTGGGCGACGCCATCCGCGTTACCGTCGTGGCCACCGGCCTGAACCGCGCGGGCTCCCGCCAGCCGCTGACCGTTGTGCAGTCGCCTGCCCAGGGCCTGCGTACCGGTACCGACAACATGCCCTTCATCCCGACGCTGAACCAGGCAGTGGGCAGCTCCGGCCTGGCACAGGCCGTGGGGATGGGTCAGGCGCAGCCCGCCATGGGTGGCAACCCCGCTGTGCCCAGCGTGTGGCGCACCCGCGACCGCACCTCCGCTGCGGCCAAGGTGGACGCACTGTCTTCCGGCGGCATGGACGACTTCGAGATCCCAGCCTTCCTGCGCAAACAAGCGGATTGAGGGGTGTAAAGCGTACTCGCTACGCTTTCCATCCCCTCAATCGGCTTTCTCTATTTGGGAGATTGCCGTTCTCTTCAGCAGAGTCGGCGTTGAAAAACTAAAATCGGCAGCATGATTGCGCAACGTACCCTCAAAACCCTGACCAAAGCTGTCGGCGTGGGCCTGCACAGCGGTCAACGGGTGGAGTTGACGTTGCGCCCTGCCGCGCCGGACACGGGCATCGTCTTCCGCAGGGTGGATCTGCCCGAACCGGTGGACATCCCGGTCAACGCCACGGCTGTATCAGACACACGGCTGGCGTCCACCATCTCCAACGGTGGTGCCAAGGTGCACACCATCGAGCACCTGATGAGTGCCTGTGCCGGCCTGGGGATCGACAACCTCATCATCGACATCACCGCCGAGGAAGTCCCCATCCTCGACGGTTCTGCGGCGTCTTTCGTCTACCTTATTCAGAGCGCGGGTATCGAACTGCAGAAGGCGCCCAAGCGCTTCATCCGTGTCGTGCAGCCTGTGGAGGTGCGCGAAGGCGAGGGCCGTAACCTCAAGTGGGCGCGGCTGGACCCGTACCACGGTTACAAGCTGAGCTTCGAGATCGAGTTCGACCACCCGGCGGTCAACGCCACCGGCCAGCGCGTGGAGTTCGACCTGGGCACCGGCCAGTACGCCCGTGAAATTGCACGCGCCCGCACCTTCGGCTTCACCCGCGACGTGGAGATGATGCGCTCGCACGGCTTGGCGCTGGGCGGCGGGCTGGACAACGCCATCGTCATGGACGACGTCAAGGTGCTCAACGCCGACGGCCTGCGCTACCAGGACGAGTTCGTCAAGCACAAGATCCTGGACGCCATGGGCGATCTGTACATCGTCGGCAAGCCGCTGCTGGCGGCTTACAGCGCATTCCGTTCTGGCCACGCCATGAACAACCAGTTGCTGCGTGCCTTGCTGGCCAAGCCTGAGGCCTACGAAATCGTCACCTTCGAGCAGGACAGCCGCGCACCCAAGGGCTTTGCCCAGCCGGTGCCCGCGTGGTGATCACGGTCCGCCCTGCACGCGCGCGAACATGCTGATCTTCCGCTTCCTCATGTTCTTCCTGCTGGGCTCGTCGTCCCTGTGCTTTGTGTTCTACCTGGGCACAGGGCGGCCGTACTTCTGCCGCTGGGGCATCGTCATCCTCAAGTGGACGTTGATTGCCGCGCTCGCCTTCTTCGCGGTGCTGGCGCTGGAACGCATCGTCTGACGCCGTTTGGGCGCCAGCAACACCTCTCAGTACATCCTGCCGTCGCGGTACACCGCGTGGGTGCGCGCCTGCGACTTGCTCACCTGGTTGATGGCTTGTGTGGTGCGCGCTACTTGCGCGTGCGTGATGCACAAGCCCAGAGCGTCGGCGGCATCCTTGCCGGGCAGGCCAGGCAGTTGCAGCAGGCGTTTCACCATCTCCTGCACCTGTGGCTTGGCGGCCTTGCCGTAGCCCACCACGGCCTTCTTCAACTGCAGAGCGGTGTATTCGCTCACCGGCAGCCCGTTGGCCACCAGGGCGGTCAGGCAGCAGCCGCGCGCCTGGCCCAGCAGCAGCGTAGCCTGGGGGTTCACGTTCACGAACACAATCTCGCACGCCGCCACCGTGGGCTGGTAGCGCTTCACCACTTCCGTGATGCCGTTGAAGATCACGCCCAACCGCTCGGGCAGCAGTGCGCCTTCATCTGGCCGGGTGCGTATGGTGCCGCTGGCCACGTAGCTCAGGCGTGCGCCTTCCACGTCCACCACGCCAAAGCCGGTGGCCTGCAGGCCGGGGTCGATGCCAAGAATGCGCATGTCGTGTTTGTAGCAGACGGCGCGCTTTTCAGGGCAACTGAACGTCACCCATGCGGGCAACGATGGTGCTGGCGCGCCCGGTCAGGTAACCAGAATTCATGCGGTCCTCGAAGCGCTTGGGGGCGGGCAGCATCACGGCCAGCCTGGCGGCTTCGTAGGCGCTCAACTGACGTGCCGATTTCTTGAAGTAACGCTGGGCTGCGGCCTCGGCGCCAAACACGCCTTCGCCCCATTCCACGCTGTTCAGGTAGATCTCCAGAATGCGCTCCTTGCTCAGCAAGACTTCCAACGTCAGGGCCAGCAGCAGTTCCTGTCCTTTGCGCAGCATGTTCCGCTCGCCCGAAAGCATCAGGTTCTTGGCCAGTTGCTGTGTGATGGTGGAGCCCCCTATGATGCGCGCCGGGCGCACCTGGCTGGGGTGTTTGGCTTGTGCTGCTCGGCGTTCGGCCTGTGCAATGCGGCGTGCGTTCTTTTCCCAGGCAGACTGTATGGCCTCCCAGTCCACACCGCCGTGGGACACAAAGGTGGCGTCTTCCGATGCAATCACCGCGCGTTTGAGGTGGGGCGATATCTGGCCGTAGTCCACCCACTGTTGCGACCAGGTGAAACGGCCGTCGCCTTGCAGGAGCTGCCACGCCTCGGAGCGTTGGAACGCGGTGCTCTGTGGCGCCAACACAGCCATCAACGCTATACGTCCCACAAAGAATATCTGCAGTGCCACGCCAGCCAGCACGAGCCAGCCAGCCCATCCCAACAGGGCGCTCAACACACCTTTCTTCTTCATTGGGTGCTCAACTGCGTTTGCAAGGTTTCGTCTCGTGTGAAGCGAAAGCGCGACACCACCACGATCTGGTCTGCACGGCGGCGCATGGCTTCGTTGAAACGGCCAAAATTCAAGCCACGAACAATGGCTTGTGCCCGGTTGTCCAGCACGTTCTGCCCCGAACCCTGAACTACCTCGGTATCCAGCACTTTGCCGTCGTGGTTCACGGTGATCACCATGGTCAATTCGCCATACAGCTTGCGCCCGGCAATTTCGGGGAAGTTCGCGGTGCCCCGTTCTTCAATGCGCCTGCGAAGTTCGTCGTAGTAGACGGCGTAGACCTCTTCGCGCGTGGCAGGGCTGATGTAGCGCTTGCGCGGGCGGGCGTTTTCTTCGTTGATGCGCTTTTCGATCTCGGCCAGCACTTTTACCAGGGCTTGTCGCTTGCGCTCCCGCTCTTCGGTATCGGGTTGAGCCTGCGCATTCGGGTCGGGCGGGGGCATGCTCGCCAACTGTTTGCGCAGTTGCGCCAGCAGCCGGTTCTGCTGTTCCTTCATGGCTTCGATGCGCCGCTCTTCCTCTTCCAGTGCGTCACCCAACCGCGCCTGAGGTGAAGGAGGGAGGGGGGAGGTGGCGCGGCCACGTTCTGCCTCGCCACCACCAGCCAGACTGGCCTGGGCAATCGCTTGCGCCTTGGTGGGCTTTTCGTCACTGCGGGCGTTGACGAGTACCACCTCCAGCGGCGTGTCCTGGAACACCCTGTTGTAGGCCTGTGGCGCCACAAAACGCACCGTCAACAGGGCAGCGTGCGCCAGCACAGACACCGCCAGAGCGATCTGCAGGGTGCTGAGTCGGCGCAGGAAGTTCACGGCGTCAAATTATCCCGCAGTGCCGCCGTTGGCACTGGCACTGCCCGCGTCAGTGGGTTTGTCGGCGGGTTCGTCGTCGTTCACGTCCATGGCAATGGTCAGCGGTGCGGCCAATTCGGCCTCGTCCTCGCCTTCCTCATCCATGGCCTCGGCCGGTGCCGTCTGATCCAGCCGCTCGATCACCGTGCCGTTGATTTCCAGAGAGATGTCGTCGATCTGCCCTAAGCGTACGCGCACCTGGGCGCCACGCGGCAGGCCGTCGGCACCCAGCACGGGGAACACCAGCGGCAGCGTGTCGGCGCGGACCAGGTTGTCCTTGATGACGGTGGCGGTGATTTCGCTCAGCGCGTGCTGCTGCAGGTAGTGCAGCGTCCAGTAACGCTCCATGCCGTTCTGGAACTGGTTGTAGGCGGTGTAGGCGGCGTCAAACGCGCTGATCACCGAGAACAGACCGGCGTCCTTGGGCTTGAACGGTGCCACCAGTGCGGCGGTCTTGCCGTGGCGCGCGCAGGCAATGATCTGCCACTGGTTGACCAGGTCGGTGTAGCGGCGCAGGGGCGAGGTGCTCCAGGCATAGCAGGGCACGCCAATGCCCGCGTGGGGCAGGGCCTTGGCGCCCATGCGCACCTTCATACCCGGCGCCAGGCTGGCCTGGCTGCGGTAGATGCCGGGCACGCCGCTGTCGGCCAGCAATTGGCCCCAGGTGCTGTTGGCCAGGATCATGGCTTCGGCCACCATCAGGTCCAGCGGTGCACCGCGCGAACGCGTGCCGATGATGACCGTTTCATCGCCGTGAGGCTCTTTGCCCTGTACGCCTTCGAGCTTGAAGGTGTAGTCGGGGCGGGTGAAGGTTTCAGGCTTGCCGCGCACCACTTCGCGGCGGGCCTTGCAGGCCAGCGCAAGGCGGTACAGGAAGGCCAGTTCCGGGCGCAGCGCGGCCACGTCGTCGGCCAGCGGGGCGCCTGCCGGGGCGGCGGGGTCCAGCAGCCATTCAGCGGTGATGGCCTGGTCCAGCTGGTCGTGCCGCAGGTTGTGCTGAATGGGCACCTGTTCCAGGCGCGTG
The DNA here is from genome assembly GCA_946481585.1 of uncultured Macromonas sp. The sequence goes on from CAMLOF010000020.1 coordinate 9,462, forward strand.
GCGCTGTCGCGCACCGTCAGGTCGGCTTCGTCAATGGTCAGGTACAGCGACAGGGCGGGGCGCGGGCCGCCCGCTTCCAGTGTGTAGGTCTGCACTACCTCATCGGGCAACATGGTGACTTTGTGGCCCGGCATGTAGACGGTGGACAGGCGGTTGCGCGCCACCTGGTCGATCGCGCTGTCGGGCTGGATGGCCAGGCCCGGTGCGGCAATGTGAATGCCCAGCGTCACGGTGCCGCTGCCCAGGCCCTGCACGCTCAGCGCGTCGTCAATTTCGGTGGTGCTGGAGTCATCGACCGAGAATGCGTTGACGCTGGCCAACGGCAGTTCGTCGGTCACGGGTGGCGCCTGCAGCGCAGGGAAGCCCGTGCCCTTGGGGAAATGCTCGAACAGAAAGCGCTGCCAGTGGAACTGGTAGGCGTTGCTGATGGCGCCTGCCTTTTGCAGCAGCGCCAGCGGGGCCAGGTGCGTTTCGCGCGCAGCGTGCACCACGGCCTTGTATTCCGGCGCGTTCTTGTCGGGCTTGAACAGAATCTTGTAGAGCTGTTCGCGCACCGGGGCGGGGCACTGGCCTGCAGCCAGTTCGGCGGCCCACTGGTCGATCAGCGCCTGCACCTGTTTTTTCTTTTCAATGGCGGCCAGTGCTTGTTGCAGCACCTCGGCGGGGGCCTTCTTGTAGCGGCCCTTGCCCGCGCGGCGGAAGTAGTGCGGCGCCTCGCTCAGGCGCAGCAGCGCGGCCACTTGCTGTTCCAGCGTGGCCTGTTCGCTGAAGTAGTCGCGTGCCAGGTCTGCAAAGCCGAATTCGTCCTCAGGCGCGAATTCCCACGCCAGGTCCAGCTCGATGTCGCCCGCCAGCGACTGCGCCGCGTTCATCAGCGCGGAGGGTGCGGGTTTGTCGAACTTCAGCAACACGTTGGCCGACTTGACCTTGACGCGCTTGCCCGTCTCCAGCTCTACCTGCAGCGAGCTTTCGGCTTCGGACAACACGCGACCGGTCAGGAACTTGCCGGCTTCATCGAACAGAGCAAACAAAATGGGGCTTTCGGGTGGTGGGGGAACGCAGCGAAGGGGCAGGTCGCTATGGACGCTGCCCAAGGCTCAAGTTTACCGGGGGTGGCCGCTCAGGGTATGCCCAGCAGCTTGTGGGTCTGTAGTGACAGGCGCCACTTCGGGTGGGCCATGCAGTGCGCCACGGCGGCCTGGGTGTGCTGCTCGCGCAGCGGGCCGTCCATGGGCTGCAGGAAAAAGTGGCGGAACGCCAGGTGCTCGAACTGCGCAGGCATGGCGCCGGGCTGGGGGAACACCAGCTTGAGTTCGTCGCCCGCTGTGGCCACCAGTTCGCTGCCTGCCTTGGGGCTCACGCACACCCAGTCCAGCCCGGGGGGAATAGGCTGGGTGCCGTTGGTTTCCACGGCAATCTCGAACCCCTGTGCGTGCAGGGCGTCTATCAACGGTGAGTCGAGTTGAAGCAGGGGTTCGCCCCCGGTGCAGACGACCAGCGGCCTGCCTTTGGCAGAGGCGCCGTTCTGCGTAGGCCAGTGCGAACGAACGGCCTCAGCCAGCGCCTGGGCCGTGGCGAACTTGCCGCCGCCCGTGCCGTCGGTACCCACGAAGTCGGTGTCGCAGAAACGGCAAACGGCCTGGGCGCGGTCTTCCTCGCGCCCGCTCCACAGGTTGCAGCCCGCAAAACGGCAGAACACGGCGGCACGGCCCGCCTGCCCACCTTCGCCTTGCAGGGTGTAGAAGATTTCCTTGACAGCGTAGGTCATGCTCAGGCCTTGGTGTTCAGATGGGCAAAGCTGCTTCGTTGTCGCCAAGCAAGGCCACGGCGCCGCACCCTGGGGTCTCGTGCAGGTCTACACGGTTCAGTGCGGGCAACTCGCTGCGCGCCTGCCCCAGCACCCAGCGTGCCAGGCTGGCGCAGTCGCAGTCGGGCAGCCCGGCCAGTTCGTGCAGCGGGCGGTGGTCCAGGGCCTTGAAGATGGGGTCAAACAGGCGTTTTACGTCGCCAAAGTCCACGGTCCAGCCCATCACCTCGTCCAGCGGGGCACACAAGTGCAGGCGCAGCGTGAAGGTGTGTCCGTGCAGGCGTTGCAGCGGGCTGTGTTCGGGCGCATGCCGCAGGCGCACGGCGCTGTCCAGCGTCATTTCCTTCCAGATGCGGTAGTGCTGCCCATCATGGCTGGCGCCGCACGATGCGGTTTCAAACACCGTCACCCACGACAGTTCCGGCAGCAGGGGCTTGAGCTGGCGCCAGAGCCAGCCAGACATCACCTCGCTCGTCGGGTTCTGCAGGCCGGGGATGTTGTTCAGGCAGGCGTGGTCCAACAACTGGTGCAGCGGCGCCCACAGTGCGTCCAGTTGGTCGGTGTCCACTGGCGTGGCGCCGCTTTGGCGGGCGTGCAGCAGCACCTCGAAGCCATGCCCATGCATGCGGCCGCATTTGTGCCCTTCCGGCACGTTGGGCAGCTGGTGGGCAGCATGCAAAACGTAACGGCGCCACACGTGGGCCTGGCCCTGAGCGTCAATCTCCACGCCGCTGGTGCGGGTGCTCTGCACGCTCACCTGTTGCAGGTGCAGGCCACCGCCTTGCAGCCGTTGTTGCAGCCACCGAGCCAACTGCGTGTCGGTGGGGTTGGGCACGTGGTCGTTCAGGCAGGCGTGGTCCAGCACTTGTACGCCTGTGGCCAGGTGGCGGCGCAGTTGGTCCACCTCGCCCCCGGCAAAGGCGGCCCAGCCTGCATCGGTGGTGCCGCGCAGGCGCGCCACGAAGCTGTGCCCGTGCAGGCGTTTCTTGGGATGCCCTTCGGGCAACGCGTCTATGCGCCGGGCGGCCTCAAAGCCCGCCTCGGCGGTGTGGAGGATGTGCATGTCCAGGCCCTCGCGCTCAGGCCATGCCGAAGCGCACCCAGAGCGGGTCCGCGTGGCCAGCTTCTGCAAAGCCCTTGGCGCGCAGCAGGCACGAATCGCAGCCGCCGCAAGGTTTGCCGTCCGGCCCCGGGTCGTAGCAGCTGCTGGTGAGTGCGTAGTCCACACCCAGGCGCAGGCCTTCCTGAATGATCTGCGCCTTGTTCAGTGCCATCAGCGGGCTGTGGATCTTGAGCTTCTGTGTGCCTTCCACCCCGGCCTTGGTGGCCAGGTTGGCCAGCGTTTCAAAGGCGGCGATGTACTCCGGGCGGCAGTCCGGGTAGCCCGAGTAGTCCAGCGCGTTGACGCCGATGAAGATGTCCGACGCGCCCAGCGTTTCGGCCCAGGCCAGCGCGAAGCTCAGGAACACGGTGTTGCGCGCGGGCACGTAGGTTACGGGGATGCCGTGGCCCATGTCGTCCACCGACCGGCCCTTGGGCACCGCGATGTCGGCCGTGAGGGCGGAGCCGCCAAATTCGCGCAGGTCGATTTGCGCGACCACGTGCTTGGCTGCGCCCAGCGCGCGGGCGACGGCTTCGGCGGCCTGCAGTTCATGAACGTGGCGCTGGCCGTAGCTGAAGCTCAGCGCGTAGGGGGTGTAGCCCTGTGCCTTGGCCATGGCCAGCACGGTGGACGAATCCAGCCCACCACTGAGCAGGACGACAGCGGGTTTGTTGTTGCTCATGGCGTGCTCCCGTCAGGCAGCCACGGCCTGCGGCGCGGGCTTGAACGCCTTCATCAACGCGCTCAGCAGCACGCCGTACAGGGGCAGGAAGCACACCAGGCTCACGCCCAGCTTGGTGAAGTAATCCACCGTGGCAATTTCCACCCAGTGTTCAGCCATGAAGGCGTCGCTGCTGTTGTGGAACGCGACCGAGAAGAACAGCACCGTGTCCAGCAGGCTACCCACAACAGTAGAAGCAGCGGGCGCCACCCACCATGCGGCCACCTGGCGCAGCCGGGAAAACACGGCAATGTCCAGCAATTGGCCCGCCACGTAGGCCACGAAACTGGCCAGCGCAATGCGGAAGACGAAGCCATTGAATGCCGCCAGCGACGCCCAGCCGCTGAATGCGCCTTCAAAGAACAGCACCGAGACGGCGTACGAAGCCACCAGCGCGGGCAGCATCACGCGGGCAATCACGCCACGTGCCACCTCTTTGCCCAGCAGGCGCACGGTGAGGTCGGTGGCCACAAAGACCAGCGGGAAGGTGAACGAGCCCCAGGTGGTGTGCAAGCCCATCACCTCGAAGGGGATTTGCACCAGATAGTTGCTGGCGATGATGAGGGCGATGTGCAGAGCCACGAGGGCCGGCAGGGCGGAGCGGCCGCGCAGTTCAGCGGCGCCATGAAGGGAAGCCATGGTGGGGGTCCTTTTTTTTGAAGACAGGATGGGGGCGAGGGAACCCATCGGGCGAATCGGTTTTTCAGGCCGAAACGCGAATTTTAGCCGGGATTGGCGCTCAGTGCTGAGTCATCAGTTATGCGGAAAAGCCAGCGGCGCCGCATTTTATTGGGCGTACTCCACCACGAGGAGTGCCGTTGCAGCGCTCTTGCCGGGGTTGGACAGGGCGTGTTGAACATCGACGGCGTAACGCCCCGTTTCTCCGTGGCTGAGCTTCCTTTCTATGCCAGAAGATCTGACCAGTATTTGTCCACTCAAGATGGTGAGGTGTTCGCGGGTGCCTCGTTCATGAGCTTCTGAAGCCAGAACCCCGCCGGGCTCGATCGACAGCCGGTACCACTCCAGTCTGCCTGCGAGGTCTATCGGCCCAAGAATCTTGAGTTCGCACTTGCCGTCCGGACTGCGAATCACGGGGGTCGCATGTTCGGCCACTACCGTGATTGTTGGTGCCTGGGGAGTGTCTGAATCGCTCGAAAGAAAGGCAGCAAGATCCACCCCGAGGGCATTGGACAACCGCCACATAACGGCAACCGTTGGGTTGGCCTGGTTGCGCTCGATCTGCGAGAGCATGGACTTTGAGACGCCCGCGCGGCGAGACAGCTCGTCCAATGACAGCTTCTGAGTCTGTCGCATCGACTGCAGCTTGGCGCCGATCACCGGCGGACCATCGGGTTTGTACTGGTTCTCGTGTGCTTGCGTCATGATTTGTTGTTCGATATACTGAACACGTGTTCTTCATGATGGATGTGTTCGATATGAAGAACTTTTGGCCACTCAAAGGATAACCGCTATGTCACAAACGTCGGACTTCTACTCATCAATTCGTGCCGAACTCGAATCCATTCGGGAGGCAGGTCTGTTCAAGACCGAGCGGATCATCACGTCGCCTCAAGCCGGTGCAATCAGCACGCAGGACGGCCGCGAGGTGATCAACCTTTGTGCCAACAACTACTTGGGCTTGTCATCGCATCCTGCTGTGCTGGATGCGGCACGCAGTGCCTTGTCAGAGCGAGGTTTTGGGCTGAGTTCGGTCCGCTTCATCTGTGGCACACAAGACCTGCACAAGGTGCTCGAGCGCCGTCTGTCCAGCTTTCTGGGTACTGAAGACACGATCCTCTACGGATCGGCCTTTGATGCCAACGGAGGTTTGTTTGAAACACTGCTGTCCGCTGAAGACGCGGTCATCAGTGACGAGCTGAATCACGCATCGATCATTGACGGCATACGGTTGAGCAAGGCGAAACGTTTTCGCTACAAGCATGACGACATGCAGGACCTTCGCCGCCAACTCCAGGAGGCTGATGCAGCGGGTGCCCGGTTCAAGCTTGTTTTCACGGACGGCGTCTTCTCGATGGACGGCACGATTGCCCGGTTGGACGAGATTCGCGAGTTGTGCGACGAGTTTGGAGCGCTGCTCGGTATTGACGAGTGCCATGCCACAGGTTTCCTGGGGCAGCGAGGCCGCGGTACGCACGAGTACCGTGGTGTTTTTGGCAAGATCGATATCATCACCGGTACGCTGGGCAAGGCTCTGGGCGGCGCCTCAGGGGGCTTCACCAGCGCTCGTGCAGAGGTCGTTTCGCTGTTGCGCCAGCGCTCCCGCCCCTATCTTTTCTCGAACACGGTTGCGCCTGCCATTGTCGGCGCAACGATCAAGGTGCTCGATCTGCTCGAGGCAGACACCAGCCTTCGCGACCAGCTGGAATACAACGCTCAGTATCTGCGCTCTGGTTTGCAGGCGATTGGATTTGACATCAAGCCGGGCAACCACCCGATCATTCCCGTCATGGTCTATGACTCCGTGCTGGCTCAAGGTCTTTCGCAACGGCTGCTGGAGCTTGGCGTCTATGTCGTCGGATTCTTCTTCCCCGTGGTTCCCAAAGGTCAGGCGCGCATTCGGGTCCAGGTCAGCGCCAACCACACCAAAGAGCAACTGGATGCGGCGCTCAAGGCGTTTGCGCAGGCAGGCAAAGAACTTGGAGTGACAAAATGACGAAGCCCCGCATTTTGATCATCGGTGCCAATGGGCAGTTGGGTACCGAGTTGGCTTTGGCCCTTGCTGAGCGCTATGGGGCCGAAAACGTCATCACGAGTGATCGGGTGCCTAACGGACGGCACCCACATCTGGCGCATGAAGTTCTCGATGTGACCGACAGTGGTCAACTCAAAGGTGTCGTCGACAAGCATCGAATCACACAAATCTATCACTTGGCGGCAGCGCTGTCGGCCACAGGCGAGCAAGCTCCGGCATGGGCGTGGAATCTGAACATGACCGGCCTGCTCAACGTGCTCGAGTTGGCCCGTCAGAAGAGCATTGACAGGGTGTTCTGGCCCAGCTCGATCGCTGCCTTTGGTCCTACCACTCCCAAAAACCGAACACCGCAGAGCACGGTCATGGAGCCGTCAACTGTTTATGGCATTTCCAAGCTTGCGGGCGAGGGGTGGTGTCGCTGGTACTTCAAGAATCATGGCGTGGATGTCCGGAGCATTCGCTATCCCGGCCTGATTTCGCACAAAACCCTGCCTGGTGGAGGCACCACCGACTACGCGATTGATATCTTTCATTCGGCACTCAAAGGGGAAACCTACGCCTGCTTTCTTGAGCCGGACGAGGAACTGCCGATGATGTACATGGATGATGCTGTGAGAGGGACCATCGAGTTGATGGAGGCGCCCGCAGAATGCATCAGCGAGCGAGGCAGTTACAACCTGGCTGGCACCAGTTTTTCGCCGTCTCAGCTGGCGGCGGAAATCAAGAAACATGTACCGGCGTTCAAGATCCGCTACGACGTCGACTTCCGGCAGGCGATCGCAGCCAGTTGGCCCAACTCTATTGATGACGAATGCGCTCGCAAAGACTGGGGCTGGAAGCCGAATTTTGAGCTTGCATCCATCACGCGTGACATGCTGGAAAACCTGGCGTTGACTTTATTCACGAAGGGGATGTTTCAACCGCATTGAGGGTTGGGGCCGCTTCATCCGGTGACAGGTTCGTTTTGCGCGGGAGGGGAGGGAGGCTCTTGTGCCGCCGGTTCGGCGTGGGCCTTGCGCTGGGCCTTCTCCTCTTTCTTCTGCTTTTTTTGCAGCTCTCGCTGGCGTTTTTCGTACTGGTAATTGGGCTTTGCCATGTGGGTCGCTTTCGAAATGATGTCGCTCACCATAACACCACGGTTCGCTCGTCGGGTTTACTGCGGTGGGTGAACGAACTGGCGTCCCGGTGGAGTTACGGGTCAGGTGTCATTTTTTGGCTAAGCTTTCAGCAGAGTCAAGGTGTGCGAGTTACGTCACAACCCCCGCACCACCTCCAGCGCCTCCTCGATCCGCTCCACCGGGAAGATGCGCATGCCCTCCAGCGCCTTGGTCAACGCGGCGTCGCTTTTCTTGGGCAAGTTGGCCTTGGGCACCACGGCTACGCTGAAGCCGAGCTTGGCCGCTTCCTTCAGCCGTTCCTGCCCGCGCGGTGCGGGGCGCACCTCACCTGCCAGGCCCACTTCGCCAAAGGCCAGAAAACCTTGCGGCAGCGCCTTGCCGCGCAGGCTGGAGGTGATGGCCAGCATGGCGGCCAGGTCGGCGGCGGGTTCGCTGATGCGCACGCCCCCCACCGCGTTGACGAACACGTCCTGGTCCATGCAGGCCACGCCCGCGTGCCGGTGCAGCACCGCCAGCAGCATGGCGAGGCGGTCGCGTTCCAGGCCCACGCTCAGGCGGCGCGGGCTGGGGCCGCCGCTGTCCACCAAAGCTTGAATCTCCACCAGCATGGGCCGCGTGCCTTCCAGTGTCACCAGCACGCAACTGCCCGGCACGGGCTGCGAGTGCTGCGACAAAAAGATCGCGCTCGGGTTGGCCACGCCTTTCAGGCCGCGCTCCGTCATGGCGAACACGCCAATCTCGTTGACCGCGCCGAAGCGGTTCTTGATGGCGCGGATCAGCCGGTAGCTGCTGTGGGTGTCCCCCTCGAAGTACAGCACGGTGTCCACCATGTGCTCGAGCACGCGTGGGCCGGCCAGCGCGCCTTCCTTGGTCACGTGGCCCACCAGCACAATGGCCACACCACTGGCCTTGGCGGCGCGCGTCAGGTGTGCGGCGCATTCCCGCACCTGCGCCACCGAGCCGGGGGCAGAACTGAGCTGGTCGGAGTACAGCGTCTGGATGGAGTCGATGACGGCGATGGCCGGGCGGTTCGCGTCCAGCGTGGCCACGATCTTTTCCAGCTGGATTTCGGCCAGCACCTTCACCTGGCTTTGCTCCAGCCCCAGGCGGCGCGAACGCAGGGCCACCTGGGCGCCGCTTTCCTCGCCCGTCACGTACAGAGTGGAAAGGTTGCTGCGTTGCAGTGCGTCCAGCGCCTGCAGCAGCAGGGTGGATTTGCCTATGCCTGGGTCGCCGCCAATCAGCACCACGCCGCCTTCCACCACGCCGCCGCCCAAAACGCGGTCCAGCTCACTCAGGCCCGTGGGGGTGCGCGCCACGTCGGCGGCTTCAATCTCGCTCAACACCGCCAGCTCTGCGCTGGGGGCCAGCCCCTTGGGGCCACTGCTCAGGCGGTTCTTGCTGGCGGTGGGGGCTTCTGCCACCACTTCCACCAGGCTGTTCCAGGCGCCGCAATGCGGGCATTTGCCCAGCCAGCGCGGGCTGGTGCCGCCACATTCGTTGCACGCGTAAAGGGTCTTGTCTTTGGCCATGGCGTCACTGTAGCAGCCGCCCGCCAGCCCAATCAGGCCAACTGCAAGTGAGCAAACACTTCGTCTATGTGGTCGTCAAAGTCGCTGATGGCGTGGTCACTGCCTTCCAGCAGCTTCAGGTTGACGCCGGGGTAGCGGCCCACCATCTCGCGCCAATCCAGCACCTCGTCGCCCTTGGAAATCACTGCCATCACGCGTTCCGGGTGGGGCAGGGTGCCGCCCGCCAGGTCACGCAGTTCGTCCACGTATTCGGGGCGGAAGTAGAAGCGTTCCTCGGGGTTGTGCCAGGCGGTCTGCTCGCCTATGTACTTGGCCAGGTCGCGCGCCGGGTTCACGGCGGGGTTCAGCAGCACGGCGCGGCAGCCCGTGTCCAACGCCACGAGGGTGGCGTAAAAGCCGCCCAGCGACGAACCCACCACCGCCATGCCTTCGCGCGGCCAGTTGGCGGTGCCCTGGCGTATCAGGGCTATGGCCTCGCGGGGCGAGGGTGGCAGCTGCGGGCACCACCAGTGCACGGCGGGGTGGTCGCGTTGAACACGTTCAGCCACCTTCACGGCCTTCATGGAGTTTGGGGATGAGCGGAACCCGTGCAGGTAAAGCAGGTGTGTCGTCGTCATGGTCGTGCAGCTTAACGTCACACCGGGAGATAATCCCGGCCCATGGCCGTCGTCATCCAAAAACCTCCTCTCTGGCAGCGCGTCGCCCCGGTATTCCAGGGGTTTGACGGCTGGTTCATGCTTGCTGTGCTGATTCTGGCCACCATTGGCCTGGGGGTGATGTATTCCGTGGGTTACGACCACGGCACCCGTTTCGTGGACCATGCGCGCAACATGCTCATTGCGGCCGGGGTGTTGTTCGTGATGGCGCAGATACCGCCGCAGCGGCTCATGGCGCTGGCGGTGCCGCTGTACACGGTGGGGGTGGCACTGTTGATAGCCGTGGCCGTCTTCGGCATCACCAAGAAGGGGGCGCAGCGCTGGGTCAATGTGGGCGTCGTCATCCAGCCCAGCGAGTTGATGAAGATTGCCATGCCGCTGATGCTGGCCTGGTGGTTCCAGAAGCGCGAGGGGCAGTTGCGCCCCCTGGACTTCGTGGTGGCAGGGCTCATTCTGGCGGTGCCGTCGGCGCTTATTCTGCGCCAGCCCGACCTGGGTACCACCTTGCTGGTGGCGGCTTCGGGCCTTTTCGTCATCTTCTTTGCCGGGCTCAGCTGGAAGCTCATCTTGCCGCCCGTGCTGCTGGGGGTGGCGGGTATCGTCACGCTCATCGTCATGGAGCCGCAGTGGTGCCAGCCGGGGGTGGACTGGCACGTGCTGCACGAATACCAGCGCCAGCGCGTGTGCACGCTGCTGGACCCCACCAAGGACCCGCTGGGCAAGGGCTTTCACATCATCCAGGGCATGATCGCCATTGGCTCGGGCGGCGTTTGGGGCAAGGGCTTCATGCAGGGCACGCAAACACACCTGGAGTTTGTGCCGGAACGCACCACCGACTTCATCTTCGCTGCTTTCTCTGAGGAATTCGGCTTGCTGGGGGTGCTCACCTTGCAGGCGGCGTTTCTGTTCCTGTTCTACCGGGGCTTGCGCATTGCGGTGGAAGCGCCCACGCTGTTCTCCCGCCTGCTGGCCGGGGCGCTCACGCTCATCTATTTCGTCTATGCCTTCGTCAACATGGGCATGGTCAGCGGCATTCTGCCGGTGGTGGGGGTGCCCTTGCCCTTCATCAGCTACGGGGGCACGGCCATGGTCACGCTGGGTGCCAGCCTGGGCATATTGATGTCGATTGCCCGTTCCAAACGGCTGGTGCAGTCATGACCGGCGGTGCTTGGGCCGACGTGGCCGTGGTGGGGGCTGGCAACATGGGCGGTGCCGTGGTGGA
>CAMLOF010000021.1 GCA_946481585.1 uncultured Macromonas sp.
ACGCGCTTCGGCCTGGCCATGGCCGGCATCGGCGCCGACGAGCAGCGGGCACAGACCCTGGGCGTGAACACCCGGGTGGTCAAGGTGGCGGGTTTCGCGCTCACGGCCGCGGTGGCCGGCGCGGTGGGCGCGGCCATGTCGGTGCGCTGGACCTACATCGACCCGCACACCGTGTTCAATCCCTTCATCGGCTTCCAGACCGTGCTGATCGCCCTGATCGGCGGCGCCATGACGCTGTGGGGCCCGCTGATCGCCGCCATCGTGTTCAGCGTGCTGGCCGAGACCCTGCGCCTGCAGGTGCCGCAGCTCTACATGATGTCGCTGGGGCTGCTGCTGATCCTGTCGGTGCTGTACCTGCCGGGCGGGCTGGCTTCATTGCGGCTGGAAACTTTCAAGGGCTGGTGGATTGATACCCGCGCCTGGTGGGCCGAACGCCGCCACGAATGGAACGGGGACAAGGCACGCGACGAAGCCCGCCGCAAGCAGCGCGCCAAGGAGCACCGTTATGACTGAGCTGCACCCTGCAAACCACTTGCCGCCCTTGCTCGAAGCCCGCGAAGTCACCGTGCGCTTCGGCGGCCTGACCGCCGTGGATGGCGTGGATGCCGTGTTTCGCCCGGGTGAGCTGGTGGGCATCATCGGCCCCAACGGCGCGGGCAAGACCACCTTCTTCAACGCCATCTCGGGCGTGACGCGGCCCACCAGCGGCCAGTTGTTGGCCGATGGGCGAAACCTGAGTGGCAAGGGCCCGCACCGCTACGCGGCGCACGGCATTGCCCGCACCTTCCAGACCCCGCGCGTGTTTGCCGACATGCCTGTGCGCGACAACATCGCCTTCGGCCTGAAATTCGCGGGTCGCCGCCCGCGCAAGTGGGTGTTCTGGGGCGAGGAAGCACAGGTGCCCTGGGCCCTGCGCACGGCCGACAGCATCCTGTCGCTCATCGGTCTGGCGGCGCAGGCCGATCTGCCTGCCTCGGCCATCACCCCGTCGCAACAGCGCCTGCTGGAGATCGGTATGGCGCTGGCCACGCGCCCGCGCATGCTGCTGCTTGACGAAGTGGCTGCGGGCCTGACCGAGGCCGAGATTGAAGAGATGGCCCGGCTGATACGCCGCATGCGCGACGAGCTGGACCTGACGGTGGTGTGGATCGAGCATGCCGTGACCACGCTGCTGCGCCACGTGGAGCGTGTGATCGTGCTGCACCAGGGCCGCAAGATTGCCGACGGCACGCCCGCGCAAGTGGTGCGCCACCCGGAGGTGATCGAGGCCTACCTGGGCGACGAGATGATGGAGGAGACCGCTGCATGATGTGGTACCGCGACACCCCATTCACGCTGGGCGGCAGCGAGCGCGCGCACCTGCGGGTCGAAGGCCTGAGCGCGGGCTATGGCAACTTTCTGGTGCTGCGCGACCTGTGCTTCGACGTTCGTCCCGGGCTTACGGTCATCCTGGGCCCCAACGGCGCGGGAAAGACAACGCTGCTCAAGGCGCTGAACGGACTGATCCGCCGCAGTGGCACCGTGCTGCTCGATGGCGAGGAACTGCCCGAAAAAACCAATGAGATCGTGCAGTCGGGCGTGGCACTGGTGGCCGAAGGCCGCCAACTCTTCCCCCAGATGACAGTGCTGGAGAACCTGGAGCTGGGCGGCTGGCTGGTGCCCAAGGCCGAGCGCGCACGCCGCGTGGACCAGGCTTTTGCCGACTTTCCCAAGCTGCGCGAGCGCGCCCAGCAACTGGCGGGCACCATGAGCGGCGGCGAGCAGCAGATGGTCGCCGTGGCGCGCGCCATGATGAGCGCGCCGCGCCTGCTGATGCTGGACGAACCCTCATTGGGCCTGGCCCCGCGCATGGTGGACGAGCTGCTGGGCATGGCCCGGCGCATTGCCGACGCGGGTACCACCGTGCTGATGGTGGAACAGAACGTGAAGAAGGCATTGGCCGTGGCAGACCGGGGCTACGTGCTGGAGCGCGGCGCGCTGGTGGCCAGCGGCCCGGCACGTCTGCTGGCGCGTTCCAACGTCATCCGCGAAGCCTACCTGGGTGCACCTTCTTCCGACACCACCACCGCCGAGCGTGCCGCGCATGCCCGGTAACCCGCCGCAAACACGCATTCCCCCGCACATTGACCCTCAAGGAGCAACCATGTCCGACCTGTCCATGCTGATCAACGGCCTCAAAGTCACCGCAGAACGCGGGGCCACCTTCGAACGCCGCAACCCGCTCGACGGCACCGTAGCCACACGCGCACCCGCCGCCTCACCGGCCGACGCCGTGCTGGCCTGCGAAGCCGCCGCCGAAGCCTTCAAGACCTGGAGCGATACCGGCCCTGGCGAACGCCGCGCCCTGCTGCTCAAGGCAGCCGACGCGCTGGAGGCCAAGACTCCAGCCTTCATCGAGGCCGTGGCTGCCGAGACGGGCGCCACCGGCATGTGGGCGGGCTTCAACGTGATGCTGGCCGCTGGCATGCTGCGCGAGGCCGCCGCACTCACCACCCAGGTGGCGGGCGAGGTGATTCCTTCCGACGTGCCGGGCAGCCTGGCAATGGGCGTTCGCCAGCCTGCGGGCGTGGTGCTGGGCATTGCGCCGTGGAACGCCCCGGTCATTCTGGGTGTGCGCGCCATTGCCACGCCGCTGGCCTGTGGCAACACCGTCATCCTCAAGGGCTCCGAGAACTGCCCGCGCACCCATGGCCTCATCATCGAAGCCTTGCAGGATGCAGGCTTCCCGCCCGGCGTGGTCAACTACGTCACCAACGCCCCGGCGGACGCGGGTGCCGTGGTGGAAGCCATGGTGGCGCACCCGGCGGTGCGCCGTGTCAACTTCACCGGCTCCACCAAGGTGGGCAAGATCATCGCGCAGACCTGCGCCAAGTACCTCAAGCCCGTGGTGCTGGAACTGGGCGGCAAGGCTCCGCTCATCGTGCTTGACGACGCCGACCTGGACGATGCAGTCAATGGCGCGGCCTTCGGCTGCTTCGCCAACAGCGGACAGATCTGTATGAGCACAGAGCGCATCATCGTGGACCAGAAGGTGGCCGACGAATTCGTGAAGAAGTTCGGCGACAAGGCCAAGGCGTTGCCGCTGGGCGACCCGCGCAAACCCGAACCGGTGGTGCTGGGTTCGGTCATCGGCATGAACACCGTGCACCACTGCAACGAGCTGATCGACGACGCCCTGGCCAAGGGCGCCAAGCTGGTGTGCGGCGGCAAGGCCGAAAACACCCTGATGCCCGCCACCGTGCTAGATCACGTCACGCCGGCCATGCGCATTTACGAGGAAGAGACCTTTGGGCCGGTCAAGTGCATCGTGCGGGTGAAGGACTCGGCCGAGGCCGTTGCCTGCGCCAACGATAACGAGTACGGCCTGAGCGCAGCCGTTTTCGGGCGCGACATTGCACGCGCCTTCAACGTGGCTCGCAAGATCGACTCGGGCATCTGTCACGTCAACGGCCCCACCGTGCACGACGAGGCACAAATGCCGTTTGGCGGCGTCAAGGGCTCGGGCATTGGCCGCTTCGGGGGCAAGGCAGGCATTGCCGAGTTCACCGAGTTGCGCTGGATCACCGTGCAGACCACGCCGCGCCACTACCCGTTCTGAACGGGCGTCAACCGCCGAGGTCGCGGCGCTTTTCTTCGTACTCCGCGCGCCCTATTTCGCCAGCGGCGTAGCGCTCTTCCAATATGTCGAGGGGCGTGCGCCGCTGGCGCCTCGGGTCCTCGGTGCTGCCGAGCATCCAGCGGATCAGCACCACGACCACCACCAGCACGAGCACCAGCAGGAGCAGCATGAAGATGCCGCCTGTCCCCATGCCCATGGGGCCGTGCCATTCTGACCAATTCCACATGCCAGCCTCCAGTGGGAGCCTTCCCGCCTGGAGGTTAAGTCGCTTATTGGCTTTGCGCAAGCGCCGCGGAGATGGCATCCATCAACTGCGTCGCCGCTGGCGCACGGCCTCGGCCAGCTTTTCCAGCACCGGCACCGTCTGCGCAAACCCGATGCACGCGTCCGTCACCGACACGCCGTGGCGCAGCGCCTGCCCGGTCACAATGTCCTGCCGCCCTTCGTTCAGGTGGCTTTCGATCATCACCCCCATGATGCGGTGGTCGCCACCTGCCACCTGGGCAGCCACGTCGGCGGCCACCTCGATCTGGCGCTGGTGCTGCTTGCTGCTGTTGGCGTGCGACACGTCAATCATCACCTGCTCGCGCAGGTTGGACGCGCGCAGCGCTGCGCAGGTGGCCTGCACGTCAGCCGCCGAATAGTTGGGCTGTTTGCCGCCGCGCAGGATGACGTGGCAGTCGTCGTTGCCGCGCGTCTCGAAGATGGCCGCCTGGCCCATCTTCGTCATGCCCATGAAGGCGTGCGGGGCGCTGGCCGCCACGATGGCGTCGGTGGCCACCTTGACGCCGCCGTCGGTGCCGTTCTTGAAGCCGACCGGGCAGCTCAGGCCGCTGGCCAGTTGGCGGTGACTCTGGCTTTCGGTGGTGCGTGCGCCAATGGCGCCCCAGCTCACCAGGTCGCTGATGAACTGCGGCGACAGCAGGTCCAGGAACTCGGTGCCCACGGGCAGGCCCACGCCCAGCACGTCCAGCAGCAGCTGGCGCGCGCGCTCCAGCCCTTCGTTGATGGCGAAGCTGCCATCCAGGTGCGGGTCGTTGATGTAGCCCTTCCAGCCCACGGTGGTGCGCGGCTTCTCGAAGTACACGCGCATCACCACCAGCAGTTCGCTGGCCAGTGCGTCGGCCTGGAACTTGAGCAGGCGCGCGTATTCCATGGCCTGATCGTGGTCATGAATGGAGCAGGGTCCCACCACCACCACGAGCCGGTCGTCCTGCCCATGCAGCACGCGTGAAATGGCCGCGCGGCTTTGCTCCACCAGTGCCTGGGCGGTGTCGGTCACGGGCAGCCACTCCTGCAGCAGCGCAGGGGTGATCAGCGGGCGCACCGCGCTGATGCGCAGGTCGTCAATGCGGGTGGTGTCGTGGGTGTAGGGGGCGCGGGTGGCGGGAACGTGGGTCATGGTCTGGCGGATGGTGAGAGCGGCTTCCAGGTAACGTATGTGCGGGAAAGCACAGTTTTGCTGCACGGTCTTTGGGTTGGCATAGGTCACGTGTGGCTATACTGCCCGCCGATAACCAGAATCGAAGCAGGGTTTTTGCCCCTACCTCTGACCTCCCGAATGCACAACATCGAACTGTACGACACCGACGAACATCGCTTCGTGCTGCTCAACGAGAGCGAGCCTGGCGAGGAAGACGGCGTCCGCTCCAACCAGTACCTGGTCCAACATGGTGACGAAGGCGTGTTGCTCGACCCGGGCGGCTTTGGCGTCATGCCGCGCGTGCTCACCGAAATGCTGCGCTACCTGCCGCCAGACCGCATCAAGGCCATCGTCCTGTCGCACCAGGACCCGGACATCGTCGGGGGCATCGCCACCTGGCTGGAAATGACCAGCGCACCGGTGTACATCTCGCACATCTGGACACGCTTCGTGCCGCACTACGGCATTGAAGAGATGCACCGCTTCGAGCCCGTGCCCGACCGCGGCATGCGCCTGACCATCTCCCCTGGCTTCGACCTGGAACTGGTGCCCGCGCACTTCCTGCACTCCGAAGGCCAGATCAACGTGTACGACCCCGTCTCGAAGGTCTTGTTCACCGGCGACATCGGCGCGGCCATGATGCCGTCCGACAACGATGAGCCCTACGTCGACGACTTCGAGGCTCACCTGCCCAACATCATCGGGTTCCACCGCCGCTACATGTGCGGCAACCGCGCCGCCCGGGCCTGGGTGGATCGCGTCTCCAAGCTCGACATCCAGATGCTCGCGCCCCAGCACGGACCGGTGTACCGGGGGGCGGCTGTGCCTGCCTTCCTGAACTGGTTCCGCGAATTGCAGTGCGGCATGGACTTGCTGCCTGAAATCACTCAGGAGCGTTGAGCATGAACGCTGCTGGAGTGCCGGCATTGCCGCAGAACATTGCGGACATGCGCCTGTTCGTGGTGCAGCGTTTTGCCGCCTTGCTGGAAAACCAGATGCGCAACCAGCGCTTCAGCAAGGCCATTTCGCAGATGGTGGCCGAGGTGCATGACGAGCTGATGACCAGCCTGACGCGCACCATGGACGGTCTGCGTCAGCTGGACATGCCCGAAGCCACAAGGCGCGAACTGCTGAGCGGTTTGAGCAGCGCCATTGGCCGCTGCCGCAACCTGGAAGCCGCCTTGCCCCTGTTGGTGCAGACGCGCCAGACGCGCGGCGCTGCCAACCGCACCGATCTGCGCAGCATCCTGCTCCGGTTTGACGACACGGCCCAGAAACTGGCGGGCACGCTGGTGCAGAAGGAACTGCTGGAGCGCCAGAGCACGGTGCTGGAGCAGATCATCCTGTCTCACGAAAAGGTCACCCAGTGGAAGACCTTCGTGCAGGAGATCCTCAACAGCTTCCAGCAGGTCTTCCCCTTCCAGTTCTTCTTCATCGCCTTTGGCGAGGCGCATGGGCTGTCGCTCAACCTCTACTACGTGGGGCATCCCACCGAAGAGAACAAGCGCCTGGCGCGCAACCGGCTGACGCGCGACATGCTGCGCGAGCTCAAGCTGCCCGAGGACGCGCCGCTCGACATCGAAGAATTCGAGATCGAAAGCCTGGAAAAGCAGAGCACCGTTGACGATGTCGAGATGATCATGGTTTCGGTGCCCGAGATCGAGAACGTCAACCTGGCTGGGCTGCTGGGCGTGGCCTACGCCAGCACACGCCGCCCCGGCCCGCAAGAGATCGCGGTCATCCGCTCGATCCTGGCCGTGATGGTGATGGTGGTGGGTTCCAGCAAGGCGCTGGGGCGCACGCTGTCGGAGCTGGAGTACTACTCCAGCCACGACCCGCTCACCGGCCTGCACAACCGCCGCTACTTCAACGAGATGCTGGAGTACGAAGTGGGCCGCTCCAAGCGGCACGGGCACGAGTTCTCGCTGCTCATGCTCGACCTGGACGACTTCAAGGACGTCAACGACACCTGGGGCCACCCCTGTGGCGACATGGTGCTGCGCCGCATCGCCGAAAGCCTGCAGGCCGAAACCCGCAAGGGCGATCTGTCGGCCCGGCTGGGGGGCGACGAGTTCATCCTCATGCTCACCGAAACCGGGCGCGAAGGCGCACAGGTGGCCGCCGAAAAACTGCGCCGCCGCCTGAAGGAGCAGCACTACATCTCGCCAGACGGCAAGCGCTTCCACGTCACCACCTCGGTGGGCGTGGTCACCTACCCGCGCGACGCCGACACCGTGTCCGACCTGATGGCGGGCGTGGACATGGGCCTGTACCGCGCCAAGAAGCAGGGCAAGGACAGCATCGGCACGATGGAGTCGGTGGGCACGCAGCTGCGCAACAACCGCCTCACCCGCGACCTGGTGGAAAAGCTGCGCCTGGCGCTCAAGGAAGACCGGGTGTTGCCCTACTTCCAGCCCATCTTCGACCGCAATGGCGACCTCTTCGCCTACGAGACCCTGGCCCGCCTCAAGGAGCCGGACGGGCAGACCGTATCGGCTGGTGCGTTCATCGAGACCATCGAAAAATACGGCTTGGCGCGTGAACTCGACCGCGCCGTCATCGGCCACGCGCTACATGCCTTGCACCGCCGCATTGGCGAAGGCAAGCCCCCGGTCAAGCTGTTCATCAACCTGTCGGTGCAGGAGCTGCAGGGGCGCGGCGTCATCGGCTATGCCGAGCAGATGTGCGCGCGGCTGGATATCCCGCCCAGCACCATCGTCTTCGAGATCCTGGAGCGCGACGCCATTGGCGACATGACGCACACGCGCACCTTCCTCTCCACCTTGCGAGAGAAAGGCTTCCTGTTCGCGCTCGATGACTTTGGCAGCGGCTACAACTCCTTCCACTACCTGCGCGAGCTGTCGTTCGACTTCGTGAAGATCGATGGCGCCTTCGTGCGCAACATCCTCAACTCCAAGATCGACCACTCGCTGGTGCGCAACCTCACGCACCTGTGCCAGGACATCGGCATCCGCGTGGTGGCGGAGTTCGTCGAGTCAGAAGAGTTGTGGCAGGCCTTGCGGCAGATCGGCATCGACTTCGCGCAGGGCTACCACCTTGGCCTGCCTTCGCCAGCCATGCCCTGATCAGCCCTGCACGGCGCGCTGCCGCAGCCACTTGGGCACGGCGGCGCGGTTGCAGTTCTGCAGGCCTACCAGCAGGGCGTGGTCCGGTTGCGGCACGCCATGCCGTTCGCGCAAGTCCTGCTGGATGCGGCCCAGCAAGGCGGCGGCCATCTCAGCGTCGGCCAGTGCCCGATGCGCCTGGCCCGTACGGGGCAGCCCGTGAAAGTCCACCAGCGTGCCCAGCTTGTGGTTGGGCGCCTGCGGGTACAGCCTGCGCGACAGCAGCACCGTGCAGGCAAAGGGCTGCGGCGCCGCCAGCTCCAGCCGGGCCAGTTCGCCTTGCCAGAACTTGCGGTCGAACGAGGCGTTGTGCGCCACCATGGGCGCGTCGCCCACAAAGCGCGCGGCCTCGCGCATCACCTCTGCAGCCGGGGGCGCATCGCGCACCATGGCGTTGGTAATGCCCGTGAGCTGCGTGATGAACGGCGGAATCCACACCCCGGCGTTCATCAGGCTCTGGTAGCGGCCCACCACCTGGCCGTCTTCCAGCAGCACGATGGCCACCTCCGTGGCGCGCCCGCCCGTCTCGGGCGACATGCCCGTGGTCTCGAAGTCGATGACGGCTATCGGGCCCATGTTGCGGGGTCAGGCCTTCTTCACGAACTCCGACTTCAGCAGCAGGCTGCCCATGTCGGTCTTGCAGTCGATGTTGTGCCCGTCGGCACCGTCCACCAGGCGTATGCCCTTGACCTTGGTGCCCTTCTTCAGCGTGCCGCCGCCCTTGACCTTCAGGTCCTTCACCAGGATCACGCTGTCGCCGTCGGCCAGCAGGTTGCCATTGGCATCGCGCACGCTGGTGTCGCCGTCACCAGCGTCGTCAGGGGCGTCTTCGGCCGACCATTCGAAACCGCAATCCGGGCAGATCAGCGTTTCGCCGTCGGGGTAGGTGTTTTCCAGGCCGCATTGCGGGCAGGGGGGAACGGTGGGGGTATTCATCCGGGAATTCTGGCACACACCCACTGTGAGCTTTGCTGAATACAATCGTTTGGTGGACACGCCCTCCCCACTGCAGCTTCGCCCGGAACACCTGGCCATGATGGAACGGGGGGTATCGGCCATTGTCGGTTCCTGCAGCCGTGCGCTGGTGCCCAGCGTCATGCGCGCGGTGGGCTACCGGCTCGCCAGCGGCGGGGCCGAGATCACGGTCTACCTCACCCACAGCCAGTCGCGCCAGTTGCTGCAGGACGTGGCCGACACGGGCCGTGTCACCGTGGTGTTCAGTGAGCCTTCCAGCCACCTCACGGTGCAGATCAAGTCTGCGCGCGCGCGGGTAGTGCATGTGGACGAGGGCGCTGCGGCAGAGATGGCGCGTTACCTGACGGCCATGGAAATGCAGGTGGGCCTGGTGGGGTTCGAGCCGCGTTTCGTGCAGGCCATGCTCAGCCACGACCCCGCCGACCTTGCTGGCATCCATCTGCTGGCCGACGTGGCGTTCGACCAGACCCCCGGCCCCCAGGCGGGTCAGGCGTTGCGCCCCTGCACTTCTGCGTCATGAGCGCCGCCTGCCTGCCCCTCTCGGCCCTGCGGGCCTGCCTGGAAGGTGCCATCCCGTCGATGATGGCAACCACCGCCATCGACGGTACGCCCAACGTCGCCTACATATCGCAGGTGTTCTACATGGACGAGGGGCACGTGGCCCTGTCCTTCCAGTTCTTCAACAAGACGCGGCAGAACATCCTGGCCAACCCGCGCGCCACGGTGTTGCTGCTGCACCCGGTCACGGCGCAGTTCTTTCGCCTGCACTTGCGTTACCTGCGTACCGAATCGTCGGGCCCTGTTTTCGAGAGCATGAAGGCGCAGCTGGCGGGCATCGCCTCGCACGCGGGCATGGACGGGGTTTTCCGCCTGCTCGGCTCCGACATCTACGAGGTGCTGGAGATCGAATGCGTGGGTAAGCCCCAGTTGCCCGATGCCCCGGCGCGCTGCAGCCTGCTGGGCTCGCTGCGCCAGACCGCGCAGCGGCTGTCGGCGTGCACTTCGCTCGAATCGCTGCTGGATGCCTGTGTGGACGCCCTTCAGGCCCTGCTCGGCATCGACCACGCCATGGTGCTGATGCTCGACCCGCTGACGCAACGCCTCTACACCGTGGCCAGCCTGGGCTACGACCGCTCTGGCGTGGGGTCTGAAATCGCGTTGGGCGATGGCGTCATAGGCGTGGCGGCACGCGAGCGCACGCCGGTGCGCATTTCGCACATGAACAGCGCCTACCTGTACAGCCGCGCTTTGCGCAAGAGCGTGCAGCCGGGTGGAGACTTGTCAGCCACCGAAATTCCCTACCCCGGCCTGCACGAGCCTCACAGTCAGCTGGCGGTGCCCATCGTCAGCGGCGCCCGCCTGTTGGGCGTGCTGTTCGTGGAAAGCCCGCAGGACCTGCGCTTCAACTTCGAGGATGAGGACGCGCTGGTGGTGATCGCCGGGCACTTGGGGGCGGCTATCGACCACCTGCGCGACAGCGCCCCATCCGTCGACGCCGCTGCCGATGTGACGGAGGCAGCACCGCCTTTGGCTGTGGACGGCCCGCCGCTGCGCGTACGCCGCTACCAGGCCAACAACAGCATCTTCGTTGGCGATGACTACCTTATCAAGGGTGTGGCGGGGGCCATTCTGTGGTGCATGCTGCGCGAATACCGCAACCGGGGACGAACGGAGTTCTCCAACCGGGAGCTGAGGCTGGACCCCACCATCGGCCTGCCGGACGTGAGCGACAACCTGGAGGCGCGGCTGGTGTTGCTGCAGCGGCGTTTGCGCGAATACA
Source organism: uncultured Macromonas sp. (assembly GCA_946481585.1). The sequence continues at coordinate 10,923 of CAMLOF010000021.1, forward strand.
GTCCCGACCTTCGCCTGGAAAAATGCGGGCGCGGGCGCCTGCGGCTGCAGGTGCTGCGCCCGCTGGAACTCACCGACGTGGCGGCCTGACGGGCAGGCAGCCGTTCAGCTGGCCAGGCCAGGCACGGCCTGCAGCCCCAGCGCGCTGGACAGTTTGCCCCACTCCTTGTTGCTCAGGTGCGGGCGTACCACGTCCAGTGCGGCTGCAAAGGCGGGTGCCGGTGCGTTGGCCTGCATGTCGGCCAGCATGCCTGCGCGCTCGCCGGGGTTCAGGTACGGCACCATCCAGCGCAGAACGAACATCATTTCCTCCGGCGGAATGGAGCCCACCAGTGCTTCGTGCACGGCGTGCAGTTCTGCGTCGGTGTAGTGGGCCCACAGGGCGTCGTTGTGCACGGTTTCTTCCACTTGCATGTGCTGGAAGTTGTCTGCCACGAACAGTGCCAGCTGCTGGTAGAGCGCTTGCAGCATGCCCGGCTTTTGCTCTGCGGGGGCTTGCCGCACGGCGTCGTTGGCGCGGCGCAGGGTGCCAATGTGCTCCAGGTGGTGCAGGTGTTCTTCAGCCACGCCCGCACTGCAGCCTGCAAAGCGGGCTTCGATGGCAGTGTGCACATAGTTGTTCTCGTGCTGCACGTGGTGCACGCAGAACGTCAGCAGCACGTCCACGCGGGCCAGGGTCTCGTTCAGTTCAACGGCGTCTTGCGGGTCGGCGCGGCCCACGGCCAGCAGCGTGTCGCACATCAACGCGCGAATGGCCTTGTGGATGGGGCCGTACATGTCGAGGCGGGGGGCCTGGGCGTCGGCCAGTTTGGCCATTTCCTGGGAGTCGAAATTCATGGTGTCCTTCTTTCGCAAGGTTTGGTGTCTGGCCCCCGGCACCATGCCGAACGCCATGCGAAGAAGTCTAGAAATCCGCCCCCTTGGCCGTTCCTAAGAATGCCTTACGTGTTCCGTAAAAGTTTCTTAAACGGCTGTGGCCCAGCCGTTCCGCCGCTCAGCCGCGAATGGGACCGGGCGCCACCAGCAGGTCCACGGCTTCGTCCAGCGACGGGGGCATGGGGCGTGGGCGCGGCTCCCCAGGCAGGCTGCCGTAGCGGTGCCCAGCTGGCAGCAGGTGCACGCGCACGCCCAGCAGCTCCAGGCGCTGGCGGCTGTCGATTTCCTGGTGGTTGGACTGCATGCGCCGCCCGTCCACCACGGTCACGGCGCCCTGGCCGATCACCTCCACCCCTTGCCCACGCTCAATCACCAGGGCGGTGTCCTCGTCCACGCCTATGCCCAGCATGTCGGGCCGCTGTGCCAGCGCCGACAACAGGCGGCCCAGGCGGCCGCGCTCCGAAAAGTGCTGGTCAACAATTGCGTTGGCCACAAAGCCCAGGCCGATGTCGAGTTCAGCGGCTTCCTTTTCGGGCAGGCGGGTGGCTTCGCCCTGTACCAGCATGTTGCGCGACAGGGCCGCCGCGCCCGCGCTGGTGCCGCCAATGCAGCTGCCCCGCAGGTGGAAGGCCACGTGCAGCGCGCGAAAGGCCTGCGTCTCCCACAGCTTGTCCATCAGGCGGCGCTGGTCGCCGCCCGACAGGAAGATGCCGTCTGCGCCCAGGATCTGGTCGCTCACCTCTGTGCTGTCCGCCGCTTCGCGGTCGGGAATGTAGATGGGGGCGCGGTCGGCCACGCCCAGTTCGCCAAACACCCGGTCGTAGGTTTGCCAGGCCCCTTCCGGGTCGCCGCTGGCGGCCGAGATGACCCGGATGCGCGCCTCAGTGCCGCCACTGAGCTCCACGAAGCGCCGCAGGATCACCTTGTCCTGCAGTTTGTCCTCGGCTCCGCCGATGACCATGATCCGCCCGATGCGCCTGGGCGGCGCGGCAGCGAGGGCAAGGCGGGAGAGGGAAGGAAGCGCGAGCAGCGCGGCGGAGGCAGACAGGCAGAAACGGCGGGACCACATGGTGCGGGGATGATACGGCAGCCAGATGAAGGCACTGTGTCTGCTTGGACGTATGCCTTCATTCATTTCGTAAAAATAAGAAATTCAGTCAATTAAATTCATCTTTTTTCTGTGTGTGAATGCGCGTACCCTGCAAGGTCCCAAGGCTTTTCAACCTCTTTGCGGAGACACACGAAATGAAACTCTTCTCTACCCTGGCCCTGGCGTTCGCGCTGGGCCTTTCCCTGGTCAGCATGGACGCTGACGCCAAGCGTCTGGGCGGCGGCAAGTCCGTTGGCATGCAGCGCACTGCGCCCGCCCAAAAGGCGCCCGACAACACGGCCACCGCTGCGCCCACTGGCGCCGCTGCAGGCACGGCGGCGGCGGCCTCTGGCCGTTCCTGGATGGGGCCTGTGGCAGGCATTGCCGCCGGTCTGGGCTTGGCGGCGCTGGCTTCCTACCTGGGCTTTGGCGAAGAAATGGCCACCATGCTGCTGATCGGCCTGGCCGTGATGGCGGCGCTGGCTGTCATCGGCTTCATCATGCGCAAACGTGCGGCACAGTCCGCACCACGCATGGCCTACGCAGGGGCGGGCAACAACACGCAACGCACCCCGGCGCATGACGTGCTGATGCCGCGCACCCCCGTTGGTGCAGCCACGGGTGGCGGTTCCATGATTGGCAGCGGGCTGGCTCAGCCCGCCATTCCGGCCGACTTCGACGTTGCGGGCTTTGTTCGCAACGCCAAGGTGCAGTTCATTCGTCTGCAGGCCGCCAACGACGCAGCCAACCTTGAAGATATCCGCCAGTTCACCACGCCCGAGATGTTTGCCGAACTGAAGATGGACATCGCGGACCGTGGCGCCGCAGCCCAAGCCACCGAAGTGGTGCGGGTGGATGCCGACGTGATCGAAGTGGCCGAAGAGGCTGCCCGCTACGTGGTGAGCGTGCGCTTTACTGGCGAAGTGCGCGAGGGCGCCCAAGGGCCGCTGGAGCCGTTCAACGAGATCTGGCACCTGGAGAAGCCTCGCGCAGGCAGCGGCGGCTGGGTGCTGGCCGGTATCCAGCAGGCGCAGTAAAGCGCCCCGCCTCTGGCGTCACCTAAGCTCTTCAATGGGCAGCACCGAAGCCCTGCCGCCAACCAGCGGCAGGGCTTCGGCCTTTTGGGTGGCCGCCAGCAGGGTGCCCAGCGCGGTGGTTTCCGTCAGCAGGAACAGCTGTCTGCGTTCTGGTTTCGCCTGGGGCGTCCATTGGTGACTGCGCGCCACGCGCACGCCGTGGCGCGCCAAGGCCTCTGCCACCTGTGCCGCGTCGTCATCCGTGCCCTGTAGCCCCGGTGCAAGCGCAAAGCGCACACCGAAGCATCCCCTTCGGTCTTCCGGCGCCATGATGCGCGGCGCAGCCAGGGGCTGCTCGTGAAAGCCCAGGTGCGGCACCCGGCTGGCCTGGGCATTGTTCGCGTCTCTGGCAATGTCCACCAGGTCGGCCACCACGGCAGACGCCGTTTGTTCCGAACCTGCTCCGGCGCCGTAATACATGGTCAGGTCGGCGGCGTCGCTCTTGACCATCACCCCGTTCATCGAACCATCCACCTTGCCCATCAGGCTGTCTTTGGGAATCAGGGTGGGCTGCACACCTAGCGCCACGCCTTGTTCCGTCTTCTTCGCGGTGGCCAGCAGCTTGATGGTGTAGCCCAGCGCGGCGGCGCCTTCAAAGTCGGCGGCCTCCAGGCTGGCAATGCCCTTGGGCTGGATCTGCTGGTAACGCAGTGGCATGCCAAAGGCCAGACTGGCCAGCAAGGCCAGCTTGTGTGCGGCGTCAATGCCGTCAACGTCAAAGCTCGGGTCGGCTTCGGCGTAGCCCAGGCGCTGGGCTTCTGCCAATGCAGCCTGGAAAGTCGTGCCGTGCTCCCGCATTTGCGTGAGGATGAAGTTGCTCGTGCCGTTGACGATGCCCGCCAGCCATTGGACGTCGTTGGCGGCCAGGCCTTCCCTCAGTGCCTTGACGATGGGGATGCTCACCGCCACCGCTCCTTCAAAGGCCACCGTCACGTTGTGCCGGGCGGCTGCGGCAAACACTTCGTCTCCATGCTCGGCCAGCAAGGCCTTGTTGGCCGTGACCACATGTTTGCCTTGGGCAATGGCCTGCAACACCAGGTCGCGCGCCACGCCGCACCCGCCAATGGCCTCAACCACCACGTCCAGGTCGGGGTGGTTCACCAGATCGTGGGCGTTGGGCACCAGGGCAATCTTGCTGGCCGCGCCCTGGCGTGCGCGCTCGGGCGTCCGCGTGGCAATCATCCGCAGTTCGATGGGGCGGCCAGCCCGCGCGCGGATGAGGTGAGCGTTGCGGGCGAGCACCTGGCAGGTGCCCGAGCCTACGGTGCCAAAACCCAGCAGTCCCACACGCAATGGTGTGGGTTCGGCGGGCAGGGTAACGGGGTGCGACATGGTTTTCTCCGTATGGGCCAGTGGCGGTACGGAGTAAAACAAAAGGCCCCGTCCTTCACCGGCGGGGCCTTTGGGTGTATGCGTCAGACAAACAGCTGGCTCAACACCTCAACCCACGCAGGGTGGAGGTGGTAATCATCATCTGGTGAATGTGCCTTTGCATTGGGCCATTGTAGGGGCAGTTGGCGCAACGGCCCGCCAGGGCGTTGCTAAGATGCCGCACACTTCCGTGTTTGCCGGACCGCACACCATGACCGAACCTTTGCCCGCCGCTGCGCCTGCCTTGCCCGAATTGTTGGGGCACGCACCGGCCGACTGGGGCGTGGTGTTTGTCTTTTTGCTGGTCTACCTGGGCATGTTCCTGGGTGGGCTGCCTCGCCTCAAGCTGGACCGCTCGGGCGTGGCCCTGTTGGGCGCCATCGCCGTCATCGCGCTCACCGGCTTGACGGTGGAAGACGCCGCGCGCGCCGTGGACCTGCCGACCATCGTGCTGTTGTTCGCCTTCATGGTGGTATCGGCGCAGATGCGCCTGGGCGGCTTTTACACCGAGGTCACCCGCCGCGTGGGCGCATTGCCGCTGTCTCCCGCTGGCCTGCTGGCCGCGATCATCTTCGTGGCGGGGGCGCTGTCGGCGGTGTTCTCCAACGACATCATCTGCCTGGCCATGACGCCCGTGGTGGCCCGCCTGTGCCTGCGGCGCGGGCTGGACCCGCTGCCCTTTCTGGTGGGGTTGGCTTGCGCGGCCAACATCGGCTCGGCGGCCACGCTCATCGGCAACCCGCAGAACATGCTCATCGGTTCCGTCTTGCAACTGCACTTTGGCGACTACCTGCGCCATGCGCTGCCGCCTGTGCTTGTGAGTCTGGCGTTGCTGTGGGGCTGGCTGGTGTATGGGCAGGGGGTGCGCATGGGTGCGCCCGCGCCAGCTGAAGCCGTGGGAGCGAGCATGGCGGAAGACGAACCCGCCTTCGACCCCTGGCAGACCACCAAGGGCCTGCTGGTGGCCACGGCCTTGCTGCTCATCTTCCTGTTCACGAACTGGCCGCGCGACGTGGCTGCCCTCGTGGGGGCGGGCATTCTGCTGCTGAGCCGTCGGTTGCATTCGTCTCACGTGATGGGCTTTGTCGATTGGCCGCTGCTGTTGCTGTTCATGGGCCTGTTCGTGGTCAACCATGCTTTCGAGGCCACTGGCCTGGCGGCGCAGGCCGTGGCCTGGTTGGGCGCGCAAGGCGTGGCCGTGGCCGACCCCGGCGCCATTCTGGTGCTGGGTGCTGCGCTGTCCAATCTGGTCTCCAACGTGCCCGCCGTCATGCTGCTGCTGCCTCACCTGGGGCCGCAAGGCGCAAATGCCGGAGCCATGTTGGCATTGGTCAGCACCTTTGCTGGCAACCTGCTGCTGGTGGGGTCGATTGCCAACCTCATCGTGGCCGATCTGGCGGCCAAGCAAGGCATCGTCATCGACTGGAAGCGCCATGCCGTCATCGGCCTGCCCATCACCGTGGCGTCGCTGGCGGTGGTTTGGGGTTGGATGCGCCTGTAAAAGCCTGTTGACGGCTGCTTGGCGACGCGCAGCCACAGGCGCACAATGCGAGAGGGAGCGCTCAGGCCCTTCCCGTGAAGGAGGTTGCCATGCCAGAAACCCTCTTGCGCGTCCCGACCCTGCTGACGCAGGACGATGTTGACGTGGTCATGTTCGAGCTGCAAGACCTGCCCTGCGTGGACATGGCTGAAGTCAGCCTCGTCAGGCAGACAGTATGGGTTAGCCACACAGCGCTGATGACGCCGCTGGACATTGTTGCCGTGCTGGAACAGGCGGGGTACGAAGCCTCCCTGCTGTGAGCAGCCAGCTGTTGCCCGGGCATGCAAGTTGCTTAGGGTTTTCCCTTGATTTCATCAGGGAAATGGCATGTCCTGTTTCACCACCCGGCATCAAGACCAGGATGCGGACAACTTTGCACCAACAGCCTCTTTCGTGAAGGCGACTCATGACGAAGCCGTTGCAGCAGCGCTAGAAGACGCGGCGGGTTTCGGGCTTTGGCACTACGACTGGCGCACCGGATTGGTGAGCCTGACGGGCAATGCCGGTGCGCTTCTGGGGTTCTCTGGTGCGGTTTCTTTGCGCCGGGAGGAAGCCTGCGCCTGTGTGGCCCCCGACGATTCCCTGAGGCTGATGGAGGTGCTGGCAGGGAAGTTGCCCCCAGAGCCCGCGTTGCTCGAATTCCGGGTGATTGACGGCCAGTCCGGCATGCGCTGGCTGCGTGCCAGCCTGCTTCCGGCTTCGGCCACCGGTGTGGTGGCTGGTGTGCTTCTGGATGTGACCGAGCGCAAACACGCAGCGGTGCGGGAGCGGCTGGGTTACGAACTGACCGAGTACCTGGTGGGCTCGCCAGTGCTGGACCATGCCATGGTCAACGTGATCCAGCTGGTCTGCCGCAGCCTGGGTTGGGAGTGGGGTGCTTACTGGGCCATGGATCCGGCGCACCCTGAAGGGCCACGCCTGGTGTGCAAGCATTTCTGGCACCAGCCAGACCACGACGTGGGCGCTTTCAGCAGTGCAAGTTCGGCGCTGTCGATGGGGCCTGGCCAAGGCCTGGTGGGGCGCGTCTGGGCCACCGGGCAGGCCGAATGGGTGGAAGACGTGCCAGACCACCCCACCTTCCTGCGGCGCAGCAGCGCGCACGACTGCGGGTTGTGGTCGGGCTATGTGTTCCCCGTGACCTACGTGACGGACAACGGCGACCAACACCGCCCCGGCGTGCTGGAGTTCTACAGCACCTTGTCGCGCCAGCCCGACGCCCAGTTGCCCAAGTTATCGGCCACCATCGGCGCCTTGATTGCACAGACAGCCCAGCGCCTGGAAAACGAAGCCGTCATTCACCGCCTGGCGCACATCGACGAGTTGACCGAACTGGCCAACCGCAGCAGCTTCTACCGGCAGCTCAACCGGCAGTGCGAAGTGTCGGCGCGCACAGGCCATGCCTTTGGCTTGATGTTCATCGACCTGGACCGGTTCAAACCCATCAACGACGCGTTTGGCCACGATGCGGGCAACGAGGTATTGCAAGAGTTTGCGCGCAGGCTGAAGGCCTTGGCGCCCGAGGGCAGCTGCGTGGGCCGGCTGGGCGGCGACGAATTTGCCGTGCTGCTGCGGCACCGCGACGACGCCGAGTGGGCGCGGCTGGTGGCGCTGGTTCTGGAGGCGGCCAGCCAGCCTGTCCATTACGAAGGGGTGGCGTTGACGGTGTCTGCCAGCATTGGCGTGAGCCGCTTCCCCGAGAACGGCCAGACCGGCCCAGAACTGCTGCGCAGCGCCGATGCGGCCATGTATCGCGTCAAGCAGAACGGGCGCAGCGGCTGCGACGTGTTTTCCACCAGCGACTCCAGTTCACTGGCGCTCCAGAGCGAATCGCTGGCGCGGCGCCTGAAGACCGAAACCGAGCTGGCCCAAGCGTTGCAGGACCGTGCCCTGCACTTGGTCTACCAGCCCATCTTCGACACCCGTAGCGGGTGCATGCACGCTGTGGAAGCGCTGGTGCGCTGGCGCCGGCCCGACGGCACCCTGGTGCCGCCCGACTGGTTCATTCCCATTGCCGAGCAGAGCCACCTGATTGTTGAGATGGGCCGCTGGGTGGCTGCGCAAGCCTGTGAAGACCTGGTGCGCCTGCACCGTGCGGGGTTTGATGGACTGAAGCTGCACGTCAACATGGCGGCGTCGGAGTTCACCAGCCGGGAATTGCCCAACAGGCTGAGCCGCTTGCTTCAGAAGCTGGGTATTCCGCCTTCGCACGTGGTGCTGGAGCTGACCGAAGGCATGCTGATGAAGCAGCCCGAACAGGTGATTGCCGTGATGCACCAGTTGCGCGCCATTGGCGTGGAGATCAGCCTGGACGACTTTGGCATGGGGCATTCGTCGCTGGCCATGCTGAAGAACCTGCCCATCCATTCCATGAAGATCGACCGCTCGTTCGTGCGCGATCTGCCCGACCAGCCCCGCGACCGCGCCATAGCCCAGACGATTTTGGACCTTGGGCGCCACATGAAGCTGGATGTGATTGCAGAGGGCATAGAAACCGGCGCCCAGCTGGACATTCTGCGGCAGGCCGGTTGCCACCTGGTGCAGGGCTTCTTGCTGAGCAAGCCTGCTGACATTGGGACGCTGCTGGACGTGTTTCCTGGCGGACGGCTGCAGCGGTAGTTTTCAGCGCTGCTGGCGCCGGATTTCCCGCAACATGAACAGGTAGAGGCCTTCCACCTTTTCGCGCGCCCATGGCGTTTTGCGAAGGAACTTCAAGCTGGAGTTGACGCTGGGGTCGTGCGTGAAGCTGCGAATGGGAATCTTGCGCGCCAGATCCGCCCAGCCGTAATGCGCCTCCAACGCCTTGACCATGGCCTCCAGGGTCACACCGTGGAGGGGGTTGCGCGGTTGTTCGCCGGGAGGTGGGGTGTCGTTCATGAGGGGATTGTGCCTGTCCATCGGTGTGAATGACCTGCAAACTGCTGGTCACACAAGCGGCGAAGGCCTGGTTCTGGTGACGAACAATGTGTAGGAGTTTCTGCGGTTACCTGCGCTGGACGTGGAGAACTGGGTTCAGGTGAGCCGGTAAGCGGCTCCGTTTGGCCAAAAAGCTGATTCGCGCGGGAGGCTCCGCTGGGCAATGAACGGTGGTTTGGCAGGCTGCAGTATTGCAGGGGACATCAGGCGATGTTTCGGTGAGGGGCTGGAATCGGCCA
>CAMLOF010000022.1 GCA_946481585.1 uncultured Macromonas sp.
GCTCAATGCCGCCAGACGTAGGACGAGTCGGGTTCGCGCAGCGTTTTGAGGGTCTGGCTGAACTCGAATGTGTCCAGGTTCAGGCGGCGCACTGTTTCGTCCTGGAATGAAATGAAGGCAGCACGCTCGTCAGGGTGAAGTGACAGCGCCAGCGGGTTGCTTGGCAACGGCAGGCAGAAAAGCTCTCGCAGCCCTGTGTCGAACACGGACAGCGAGTGTTCACCTGAGTTGGTGGTGATCAACCGGTCCTGTCCGTCTGCCGCCTGGAAGCGGTAAACCCGGTTGGGGTCGCGCCGCGTCTTGCCACGTGCCACCACAGTCATGCTGGCCGTGTCCACGGCGACCAGGGTGTCATCGCCCCGGTTGGCTACGTAAAGCAGCGACTCGTCAGCCGACAACACATTGCCTTCAGGCACCGGGCCTGGCACCATGGCCACGGGCGTGAAGGTGGGGTCGTTGGGCCGGATCTTGGTGACGGTGTTGGACAGCAGGTTGAGCGCGTAGGCGGTTTCGGCGTCACGTGTCAGCGCGAACAGGTGGGTCTTGTAACCGCCCGAGGGCACGGCCAGGTCGGGCACGTGGCGGTTCACCGGATCGGAGAAGCGCAGCAGCACGTTGTGCCCTTCGGACATGACGTACAAGCGCCCCCGGGCGTCCACCGTGAGGCCGTGAGGACGGTGGTAGGGCCACAGGTTGAGCGTGTGCACGTGCTCACGCCGCTGCAGATCGATGACGAAGACGGAGTGTCCCCCGGCGTCGCCCAGGTGGCTGGCCGTCTCGATGCCGTAGTGGCCCACGTAGGCCATCTTGCGCTCCGGATCGACCGTGAACTCGTGCGGGAAGTTGGGCAGCACGATGTGCTTCTCGGCCTGGCCCGAGGCCAGGTCGTAGAAGCTGAAGGTGTGCGCGCACTTCTGCACCAGCAGCAGGGTTTCTTTCTTGCTCATGCTCGTGTCCTTGGGGCCGTGCGTTGGGCGTTACTTGATGGCATCCACCGCGGCCAGCAGTTCCGGGCCGTTCTTTGCCACATAGGCCTTGCGCAGTTCGTCACCGATCTGGGCCTTGAAAGCCGCCGGGTCGAAGTTCTCGACCACGTTCATGCCCTGCTTGCGCAGCTCGGCAATGATCTGGGCCTCGTTCTTCTGGTTCAGCTGGCGCTGGAACTGCTTGGCCTCCTGCGCGGCGTCCAGCAGCACCTTCTGCAAGTCGGGGGCAAGAGCGTCGAACTTGGCCTTGTTGAGGACCACCGGCATGGCGGTGAAGGCGTGACGGGTCAAGGTCAGGTGCTTCTGCACCTCGTAGAACTTGGCGGAGTAAGTGATCTCGATCGGGTGCTCCTGCGCATCCACTGCGCCCGACTCCAACGCACTGTAGAGCTCGCTCAACGGCATGGGAACAGGATTGGTGCCCAGCAGCTTCCAGGCCTGCACGTGAACGGGGTTGGGCTGGGTACGGATCTTCAGGCCCTTGACGTCAGCAGGCGTGCGCACCGCGCGGTTCTTGGTGGTGATGGAGCGGAAACCCACCTCCCAGAAGGCCAGTTGCTTGAGCCCGCTGCCCTCCAGCGCCTTCATCAGATCCTGGCCCACCTGCTGGTCCACGGCCTTGTAGGCGTGTTCCCGGTCGCGGAACAGGAAGGGAATGTCCAGCACCTCGAAGCGCGAGTTCAATCCTGCAAAGTTGCCGCTGCCAGCCATCATCATGTCGATGCTGCCGCCCCGCACACCACCGATGACGGTGGCGTCGTTGCCGAGTTGACTGGCCGGGAACACCTGCACCTCCAGCTTGCCCTGGCTGCGCTCCTTGACCATCTTGGCGAATTCCAGGGCGGCCAGGTGTTGAGAGGATGTGTCCGGGCCAGCGTGGGCGAAGCGCAGCTTGGTCTGCGCCTGGGCCGACAAGGGCAGGGCCATGGCAGCGGCCAGGCCGGCGCACAAGATGGGAAGTTGAATGAATTGACGCAGTTTCATGGTTGTCTCCTGTGTGAAAAAAAGGTTTGCCTCAGCGGCCCCAGCGCAGCACCAGCGGGTCAAGCCGGCGCGCGATGTCGATCAGTTGACGGCGCACTTCGGGGTGCATGGGTGGCCAGGGGGCACGTGGCGCCTCGCAGGCAATCACGCCGCCTTCCTTCATGAGCGCCTTGGCAGCCAGGAAACCGGCCTGGCGGTTCTCGTGGTTGATCAGCGGCAACCAGCGCTGGTATTCGGCGAAGGCCCTGTCCTTGTCGCCCGCGCGGTGCGCCTGGATGATGGGGCGGATGCCGTCGGCAAAGCCGCCTCCGGTCATGGCGCCCGTGGCACCGGCTTCCAGGTCGGCCAGCAGCGTGATGGCCTCCTCGCCGTCCCATGGGCCTTCGATGGCCTCACCCCCCAGGGCGATGAGTTCGCGCAGCTTGTTTGCCGCACCGGCGGTTTCCATCTTGAAGTAGCTGACCTGCTCGATTTCCCTGGCCATGCGGGCCAGGAAGGCAGGCGGCAGCGGCGTGCCGGCGGCGGGCGCGTCCTGAACCATGATGGGGATGTCGATGGCGTCAGACACACCCTGGTAAAAGGCCTGGATCTGCGCTTCGCCGAAGCGGAAGGTGGCACCGTGGTAGGGCGGCATCACCATCACCATGGCCGCGCCCATGTCCTGCGCGCGGCGGCTGCGCTCCGCACAAATCCTGGTGCTGGTGTGCGTGGTCGTCACGATCACCGGCACGCGACCGGCAACGTGCTCCAGCGCCGTGCGCGTGAGGATCTCGCGCTCCTCGTCTGCAATCAGGAACTGTTCAGAGAAGTTGGCCAGGATGCACAGACCATCGACGCCTGAGTCGATCATGAAGTCCAGGCAACGCTTCTGGCTGCTCAGGTCCAGCGTGCCGTCGTCAAAGAAGGTGGAGGGAACCACCGGGAAGATGCCCCGGTAACGGGGGTTGGAAAGTCCGGGCATGCCGTACCTCACTCGGTGATCTGGAACTGGTCCAGGTACTCGGTGTTGAGCGTCAGGCCCAGACCAGGCACGTCGTCGCGCAGATCCACAAAGCCGTTGTCGGCCACCGGCTCACCCTTGAAGATGTAATAGAACAGTTCGTTGCCCACCTCCACGTCGAACTGCGGGAAGTACTCGCTCATGGGCGAGGCCAGCGTGCTCATGGTCAGGTGGTAGTTGTGCATCTGGCCGGCGTGCGGAATCACCGGCACGCTGTAGGCCTCGCACAGCGCGTTGATCTTGTGCGCGGCGGTGATGCCACCCACCCGGTTGGTGTCGTACTGCACGACACTCACGGCCTTCTTGTCGAGCAGTTGCTTGAAGCCGTACAGGCTGAACTCGTGCTCGCCGCCCGAGATGGGGATGCTGGTGAGCTGGTTCAACTCGGCGTAGCCGTCGATGTCATCGGCAATCACCGGCTCCTCCAGCCAGCGCGGCTCGAACTTCTCCAGCTTGGGGAGGATGCGCTTGGCGTACTCCAGGTTCCAGCCCATGTAGCACTCCAGCATCAGGTCGGTGTCGTAGCCGATGACCTCGCGGATCGCCTCCACCGACTTGAGGTTTTCCTTCACGCCCTCCTGCAGGTGTGCCGGACCGTAACCAAAGCGCATCTTGAAGGCCTTGAACCCCTGGTCGAGGAAGGTCTGCGCCTCTTCCTGCATGGCCTTGAGGTCGGTGCGGTAGAGCTTGCTGTAGTAGCAGGGAATCTTTTCCTTGGTGCGGCCGCCCAGCAGCTTGAAGACGGGCTTGTTCACGCTCTTGCCCAGGATGTCCCAGATGGCCAGGTCCACGGCGGAGATGGCCGCCATGGTCACGCCCTTGCGGCCCCAGGCATGAGTGCTGCGGTACATGCGCTGCCACAGGTACTCGTAGTCCCACGGGTCCTGGCCCATGACCAGCGGGGCCAGGTACTCGTCGATGATGGCCTTGGCGATCTTGGGTGCGAGCGCCACGTTGCCCAGGCCAACGATGCCGTTGTCGGTCTCGATCTCGACCACGGTCCACGAGTGGAAGCGGAAGGTGCTCATGGTCTCCTTCCTGGAGTAAAGCAGGTCCATGGCGTTGGAGCAGAAGTTGCCCTGCGGCGGCACGGTGGGGCCTTTCCATTCATAGACGCGGGCGCGGACGGCGGTGATCTTCATGGAGAAATCCTTGGGTGGGGTCGAAAGGTGTTGTGAGGGAAGCGGGAAGCGTCAGACCTGCGCCCAACGTGCGTGCAGGGCGCTGGCACCCATGCGGGCAGCTATGCGCAAGGCGTTGTAGGTGGCGTTGACGTCGGCACGGCCCTGGCCAGCGATGTCATAGGCGGTGCCGTGGGCCGGCGTGGTGATGGGCAGGGGCAGGCCGCCCTGTACCGTCACGCCTTTGCTGAAGCCCATCAGCTTGATGGCGATCTGGCCCTGGTCGTGGTAGAGCGTGACGATGGCGTCGTACTCGCCGTCGCGCGCCTTCAGGAAAATGGTGTCGGCAGGGAAAGGCCCGGCAATGGGCAGACCCTCTGCATTGAGCGCGCGCACGGCGGGTTCGATGATGTCGATTTCCTCGCGGCCGCAGGTGCCCCCGTCGCCGCCATGCGGGTTGAAGGCTGCAACGGCCACACGAGGTTGCGCGAAGCCCGCCGCCTGCAGCGAGCGGTGGATGAGGCGCGCCGCATCCATGATCCGCGCCTGGCTCAGGTGGCTGGCTGCGTCCTTGAGCGGGATGTGCGAGGACACACGCGAGGTCCACAAGTTGCCCAGGGTGTTGAACTCGCAGAAATAGCTCTTGACGCCAAGGTACTCAGCGAAATGGTGCAGTTCGTCCTCGTGCCGCAGGCCGCCCAGTTTCATCGCGTGCTTGTTGAGCGGTGCAAAGCAGATCGCATCAACGTCCTTGCGCAATGCCGCGTCCATGCAGGCGTTGAGCACGCGGATGACCGAGGCCCCTCCAGGGGCCTGCGCCACCGAACGTTGCACCTGTTCAGGCCGAACGGTGTCCATGGGCAGCCAGGCAGGCACGTGGGGTTGAGCCCGGCCCCGGACTTCATCGAAACGGGACACCTCGTGTGTGGCCACCCGCACACCGGCGATCTGCTGGCCCTGCTCCCACAGCCAGGGATCGCCCGCGAGCACGATGTTGGCGTGCTGTGCGGCATCGGTCTGGCCCAGCAAGCGGGCCATCAGTTCAGGGCCGATACCGGCCGGGTCACCCAGGGTGAGGGCAACAACAGGAAGGTGGGAAGAACTCATGTACGGCTCTCAATGACAAGATAGGTGGAATGCATCGCTTCAGTAGAACCAGCGAGCCGGCACCATGACGATGGACGGAAAGAGGATGAGCAACGTCAGCACCAGCAGCTGCGCCAGCAGGAAGGGCCAGACACCCCGAGTAACCGCGCCCAGCGGCTCACGCGACACCCCAGCCACCACGTTGAGCACGGTGCCCACAGGGGGTGTCAACAGACCGATGGCGTTGTTCATGATGAACAGCACGCCAAAGTAGATGGGGTCGATGCCCGCCTGCTTGACGATGGGCATCAGCACCGGTGTGAGGATCAGCACCGTGGGCATGAGGTCCAGCGCGGTTCCGACCACCACCACCAGGGCCATCATGGCCAACATGAGCAGGAGCTTGTTGTCCATCAGCGGACGCAGCAGTTCCGTCACCTCGGCCGGGATGTTGGCAATGGTGATCAGCCAGGCCGACACCAGCGCGGTGGCCACCAGGAACATCACCACGCTGGAGGTCTTGGCCGCCTGCAGCATCAGTTCCGGCAGGGCGGGCAGCTTGAGTTCGCGGTAGACGAACAGGCCCACCAGCAGTGAATAGACGGCGGCCACCACGGCGGCCTCGGTGGGCGTGAAAACGCCCGCCTTCATGCCTCCGATGATGACCACTGGCAGCGCCAAGGCCCACAAACCGTCGCGCACGGCGTGGCGCAGACGGGCCCACTCGAAACGGCGGCCCTCGACGGCAGGGGCGTCCTTGCGGGCGCAGAGCCACCAGGTCACCCAGAGGGCCGCGCCCATCAGGATGCCGGGCACGATACCGGCAAGGAACAGCTTGGTGATGGACACCTGCGCGGCCACGCCAAAGATGACGAAGGGAATGGACGGCGGAATGACAGGCGCAATGATGCCGCCTGCCGCGATCAGACCTGATGCACGGGGGATGTTGTAGCCCGCCTGGCGCATCAACGGGATCAGCACCGCCGCCAGGGCCGCCGTGTCGGCCACGGCCGAACCGGAAATGCTGGCCATGACCAGCGCGGCCAGAATCGCCACGTAGCCCAGACCACCCCGCACATGGCCCACCACGGCCTCGGCCATGGCGATGATGCGCCGGGAAATGCCGCCAGCGTTCATCAACTCGCCCGCCAGCATGAAGAAGGGCACCGCCATCAACGGGTAGTTGTTGACACCCTCCAGCAGGTTCTGCGCAAGGATCTGGGTGTCGAAATTGCCCATGTACACCATGAGCGCCACGCCGCACACCACAAGGGCGAATGCGATGGGCATGCCCAGCGCCATGGCGCCAAGCAGAGAAGACACGAAAACAACGATGGTCATGGCCCGTCCTTATTCGACTTGCGCCTGATGATTGGCCGCGAGTTCCGCCACGGGCATGCGGCCAGTGAGCTGGCGCCACAAGGAATGCAGCAGCACCAGCGCAATGCCCACCGAGGTGACCAGCAACCCGGAAAACACCAGCCCCATGGGCACACCGGTAACGGGCGAGTGGTCGTCCATGGCCAGCACCACCTGCTTCCAGGTGCCGTGGCCCAGCAGTGCACAGCAGCCCAGCATCAGCGCGTCCGAGGTGAAGCGCGCGATGCGCTGGCCCCACACGGGCAGGGCCGCGATGACGCTGTTCATGCCCAGGTGGGCGCCGTCGTGCATGGCCACCAGGGCCCCCAGCAGCGTCAGCCACATGAAGACGAAGCGCGACACCTCCTCCGAAAAAACGATGCCGGAGTTGAAGCCGTAACGCAGCACCACGTTGCCAAACACGAGCACCACCATCACACCCAGCAAGGCGATCAGCAGCCACTCGATCAAGCGGATCACGACACGAGGAATCATGGACGGCTCCTGCTCAGTCCAGCTTGATGTTCTTCTTGCGGATCAGGTCGCCATAGCGCTGGTTCTCGGCGTTGTGGAACGCCAGGAACTGCGCCTGCGACATGGGCGTGAGGTCGGCGCCGATCGCGCTCAGGCGCGTCTGCGTCTCGGGCATCGCAATCACCTTGTTGATCTCGGTGTTCAGGCGATCCACCACCGCCTTGGGTGTGCCAGCCGGGGCATAGACGCCATACCACGCACTCATCTCCACGCCCTTCACACCGGCCTCGGCCATGGTCGGCACGTCGGGCAGTTGCGGGTTGCGCTTGGCGGCAGCCACCGCCAGTGGCTTGATCTTGCCGTTGCGGATGTGCCCGATGACCGAAGGCATGGTGTCGAAACTGAGCTGCACACGCCCGGCCATCAGGTCCATCAGCGCCGGGCTGCTGCCACGGTAAGGAATGTGGGTGATGAAGGTGCCCGTCACATCCTTGAACAGCTCAGCGGCGATGTGCTGCGTGCTGCCTGAGCCGCTGGTGGCGTAGTTCAACTGACCCGGTTTGCCCTTGGCCATCTTCACCAGTTCGGCCACGCTGGACACCCCCAGGCCGGTGTTGACCACCAGCACGTTCGGCACCGCGCCCACGAAGGCCACCGGCACCAGGTCTTTGTTGTTGTCGTAGGAAAGCTTCAGCAGGTGCGGCGCGATTGCGTGCGCGGTGGACACCCCCATCACCAGCGTGTGCCCGTCGTTGGACTTGGCGGTGATGTCCGCCGCCAGGGTATTGGACGCACCGGGCCGGTTCTCCACCACCACCGTCTGCTTGAGCAGCGGCCCCAGGCGGTCTGCCACGGCGCGCGCCATGGCGTCGGTACCCCCACCCGGGGCCGAACCCACCAGAAGCTTCACGGGCTGGGTCGGCCACTCTTGCGCCTGGGCGCCAGCAACCATGGCCAGCAGGCCTGCCGAGAGAAATAGTTTGCGTCGATTCACGTGCTGTCTCCTGTGTTTCCCCCGCTGTTCTCGTGAGGGTGAACGGATAATAGGCACGCCATCGATAAATGAAAATTAGAAAGTTTTCATTGATTGATAACCTATGGATATCAAATACATGAGCGTTCTGCCCACCGCCCAACTGCTCAACCGCCTGCGCATGCGTCAGGTGGCATTGCTGCTGGCCATAGGACGGCTGCGCACGCTGCGTGCCGCAGCCGTGGAACTGGGCATGACGCAACCTGCTGCCACCAAGATGCTTCACGAGCTGGAGCACACGCTGGGCACTGCGCTTTTCAAGCGGGTAGGCCGGGGGCTGGAACTGACAGAGGCTGGCAGGGTGGTGCTGGGCTATTTCCAGGGCCTGCAGGGCCACTTCGACGCTCTGACCCGCGAACTGGGCGAACTCTCACAAGGCAATGCGGGCAAGCTGTGCATCGGCAGCATCATGGCTGCGTCGCCAGCGGTGTTGTCCAAGGCACTCATACGCTTGAAGGCGCTGTACCCGCGCCTGACGATCGAGATCACGGTGGACACCAGCGACCGCCTGGCTGAAGGTCTGCGCCGGGGTGACCTGGACGTGGTGTTCGGCCGTGCACCCGGCGAGCAGATCGACGAACTGCACTTCGAGCCGCTGGCCAAGGAAGCGCTGTCGCTGGTGGTTTCGCCCAGCCACCCGCTGGCCAAGCTGGTTCGCGTGCCGTGGAACGACCTGATGAAGTTCCAATGGATCCTCCAACCCCGCGGCAGCCCCATGCGCGAATTGCTGGAACAGGAGTTCCGCAGCCATGGCAGCCGCCCCCCGCCAGGGTTGATCGAGACCTCATCCATCCTCACCACCACCAACCTGCTGGCCCACTCCGAAATGATCGCCGTGATCCCGAGCGAGGTGGCCGAGCGCTATGAGCAACATGGCATGTTGGTGTGCCTGAAACACCAACTGCGCCAGCAACTTGGCGCCTACGGTGTCGTCACGTCCAAGGCGCGCCCGTTTTCACCCGCGGCGGCGCAACTGATCGCCTTTGTGGGTGGCAGGGGTGACGCCATCCGCGCAACTTGACTTGACCTGCCAGAGGTTCAGAATGATGGCCCCCCGGTCGATTCAACGGGTTGGCCGGTTCCGGCCTTGTGCCGAAATTTCCGTCGAAGGAGAAGCCGCCATGGCACACCCCGACTGGCGCCTGGAAGGCGAGTGGATCAAAAACTGCAGCTGCGCATACGGTTGCCCCTGTGACTTCAACGCGCCGCCCACGCACGGCTGGTGCAAGGGCCTGGTTGGCATGCACATCACCAAAGGCCACTTCAAGCAGGTGAGCCTTGACGGCCTCAGCTTCTTCGTCACTGTGGCGTTCCCCAGCGCATTGCATGAAGGCAACGGCCAGGCCCAGTTGATCGTCGACGAAAAAGCCAGCAGCGAGCAGCGTGAAGCGCTCTTCGCCATCCTGTCCGGGCAAAACTCGGCCGAAGGCACACTCTTCCACATCTTCAGCCTGATCGTCTCCAAGCACCACGACCCGGTGTTCGCCCCCATCACCTTTGAATTCGACAAGGAAGGGCGCCGGGCACGCGTGCGCATCCCTGGCTGGCTGGAAACCGATGTCGAACCGATCCGCAACCCGGTCACAGGTGCCGAGCACCGCGCCAAGGTGGTACTGCCCGAGGGCTTCGAGCACCTGGAAGGGGAGATCGCATCCTCCGGCATCCGCAGCACGGGTGCGATTGCCTTCGAAACACAAGGCCGCCACAGCACCCTGGCCCACGTGACGCAGACGCCTCAGGGCGTGGTCGCCTGAAGCCGCCAGAAAACCCACCGCACAGGCGGCAAGCATGGACAGACTGCTCCGGCAGGTTTCGCGCCACGAACGTGCCATGGTGGTGCTGGGCCTGCTCCTGGTAGAGGGCGCTGCCTGGGCTTACCTGTGGAGCGGTGCCGGCACGCTGGAGGACATGGGCGGCATGCTCATGCCCATGAGCAGCGGGCCATGGACGCCCGCGCACGCTCTGGTCATGTTGGCCATGTGGTGGGTGATGATGGTGGCCATGATGCTGCCCAGTGCAATGCCGGTGATCCTTGTGCATGCCAGCATCGCGGGTCGCCAGCCCCGTGCCGGCTGGGTCACGGCGGCATTCACTGCGGGCTATCTGATGGTGTGGGGTGGCTTTGGCGTCGCTGCCACGGCGTTGCAATTTGCCCTGGAACGGTTGGCCTTGTTGTCGCCGATGATGGAACTGAGCAGCGTGGCCCTTGCCGCAGCCACCTTCGTGGCCGCCGGGCTGTACCAGTGGACGCCATTGAAGCGGACCTGTCTGGAGCATTGCCATTCACCGCTCGCATTCGTCATGACGCACTGGCGCGATGGCCCGCGCGGTGCGTTGTGGATGGGCTGGCGCCATGGCATCTACTGCCTGGGCTGCTGCTGGGTGCTGATGCTCCTGCTCTTCGTGGGGGGGCTGATGAACCTGGTGTGGATTGCCGCCCTTGCGCTGTACGTGCTTGCCGAAAAACTGCTGCCAGGTCAGCCCTGGGTTCGCCGTGTTGCCGGCGGCGGCTTGCTCTTGTGGGGCCTGGCGCTGCTGTGGTGGCCCGGGTTTGCCTGAACCACGGCGGCAGGAACAAGCTGGTTACGAAACCGTTGAACTTCCGGTTTTGCCGCGCTGCTGCGCCCAATAATGAAAAAATGAACCAGCTCGACGCACTCAAACAGCTCACCACGGTGGTCGCCGACACGGGCGACTTCCACCAGATCGCCGCCTTCTCGCCGCGCGACGCGACCACCAACCCGTCGCTCATCCTGAAAGCGG
The DNA here is from genome assembly GCA_946481585.1 of uncultured Macromonas sp. The sequence goes on from CAMLOF010000022.1 coordinate 10,807, forward strand.
TGCAGAAGCCGGACTACACCCACCTGCTGCGGGACGCGGTTGCCCGCCACCGCGCACAGGGGCTGGAAGAAACCATGAACCGCCTGCTCGTGCGTTTCGGCTGCGAGATCCTCGAACACATCCCCGGCCGCGTGTCCACCGAGGTCGATGCGCGCCTGAGTTTTGACACCGCCGCGACCGTGGCCCGTGCGCGCCGCATCATCGAGCTGTACCAGGGCGAGGGCGTGCCGACTGACCGTGTGCTGATCAAGATCGCCTCCACGTGGGAAGGCATCCAGGCCGCAGCGCAGCTGGAGCGCGAAGGCATCCACACCAACCTCACGCTGCTGTTTTCGTTTGCCCAGGCGGTGGCCTGCGGCCAGGCCAAGGTGCAGCTCATCTCGCCGTTCGTGGGGCGCATTTACGACTGGTACAAGAAGAACGCAGGCGCCAGCTGGGACGAAGCCGCCAACGCGGGCACGAACGACCCTGGCGTGAAGTCGGTGCGGGCCATCTACAACTTCTACAAGAAGCACGGCATTGCCACCGAGGTGATGGGCGCGAGCTTTCGCAACGTGGGGCAGATCACGGCGCTGGCGGGCTGCGATCTGCTCACCATCAGCCCCGACCTGCTGGCACAACTGGCGGCCAGCGAGGCTGCGCAGCCAACGGCGCTGGACGCCGGTGCCGCGCAGGCCATGGACATTCCCTTCGTCGAGTACGACGAGGCAGGTTTCCGCTTTGCGCTCAACGAGGATGCCATGGCCACCGAGAAACTGGCCGAGGGCATTCGCGCCTTCGTGGCAGACACGGTCAAGCTCGAAGGCATGATGTCGTGATCGGAAACCCGGCGTTAGTTTGATCAACAAACTATGTCGGGTTTGTCCCTATTCGCACCCGGCTGCCTCCTGCAAATAATTCGTTCGTCGTCCTTACAAACTGCTTTGTGCAGTGCCGGAAGGGGCGCAATGGCTCTGCCGTTCAAAGGGGCCTTTCCACAACCACAGGCCTGCACAGGCCAAACCACCGGAGACATGGATGAAGCTGAAAACAACTCTGACTGCCTTTGCCCTGAGCATGGCCGCTGCGGGCGCGTTCGCCCAGGTCGTGGGCGTGAGCTGGTCCAACTTCCAGGAAGAGCGCTGGAAGACCGACGAAGCCGCCATCAAAGCCGAATTGGCCAAGGCTGGCGCCAGCTACATCAGCGCCGACGCTGGCGGCTCCCCTGAAAAGCAGTTGGCCGACATTGACAGCCTCATCTCCAAGGGCGCCAAGGCGCTGATCATCCTGGCCATGGACAAGGACGCCATCCTGCCCGCCGTGAACAAGGCCAACCAGCAGAAGATTCCCGTGGTGGCCTATGACCGCCTGATCGAAGCCCCGGGCGTGTTCTACATCACCTTCGACAACGTGGAAGTGGGCCGCATGCAGGCACGCGCCATCTTCGAGGCCAAGCCCAAGGGCAACTTCGTGATGATCAAGGGCTCGCCCACCGACCCGAACGCCGACTTCCTGCGCGGCGGCCAGCAAGAGATCATTGACGCCGCCGTGAAGAAGGGCGACATCAAGATCGTGGGCGAGGAATACACCGAAGGCTGGAAGCCCGAGGTGGCCCAGAAGAACATGGAGCAGATCCTTACCAAGACCGGCGGCAAGGTGGACGCCGTGGTGGCCTCCAACGACGGCACCGCAGGCGGTGTGGTGGCCGCGCTCAACGCCAAGGGCATCAAGGGCATCCCCGTTTCCGGCCAGGACGGCGACCACGCTGCGCTCAACCGCGTGGCGCTGGGCACGCAGACTGTGTCCGTGTGGAAGGACGCACGCGACCTGGGCCGCGACGCCGCTGCCGTGGCAGTGAAACTGGCCAAGGGCCAGAAGGTGGCTGGCGCCCAGACCTGGAACGGCGGCGAGAAGAAGGTGGCGCTGCAGGCGCAGTTCCTCAAGCCGGTGCCCATCACCGCCAAAAACCTGGACGTGGTGGTGAAGGCTGGCTGGATCAAGAAGGAAGACCTGTGCAAAGGCGTGGACGCCGCCAAGGGCCCTGCTGCATGCAAATGACCGGCAACGCTCTTTGAAAGGCTAGCCCCTTGAACCGCGGGCTGGGGTCGGCCCGCGGTTTTTCTTTGTCTCCTGCGGAGAACGCATGTGAATCCGGTTGTGAATTCGCTCAGGCAGGCGGCCATCGACTGGCGCCTGGTGATGATGGGCGCGGTGCTGGCGGCCATTGCCCTGGTGTTCAACGTGTTGTCGGACGGCTTGTTCCTGTCACCCGAGAACCTCTACAACATCGCCCAGCAGACGGCGGTGGTGGGCATCGTGGCCACGGTGGTGGTGCTGGTCATCGTGGCGCGGCACATCGACCTGTCGGTGGGCTCGGTGATGGGTTTCGTGGGGGTGCTGATCGCCACGCTGATGTACACCGCCAACTGGCACTGGGTGCAGGCTTCGCTGGCTGGGCTGGCGGTGGCCATAGGGGTGTCGCTGTACCAGGGCGCGCTCACGGCCAAGCTGGGCGTGCCGTCGTTCGTGGTTACGCTGGGCGGCCTGATGTCGTTTCGCGGCGCGGCCTTTCTGGTGGCCGACGGCAAGACCCAGCCGGTGAACGACCCCTTCTTCCAGCGCCTGGGCGGCGGCTTTGACGGTGCCATCGGCGTGGGCCCGAGCTGGCTGCTGGCTGGTGTGATCGTGCTGGTCCTGGTGGCCCTGACCTGGGCCCGGCGCCGTGCCAGAACCGCATACGGCGTGCCCAACAACCCGCTGTGGCTGGACGCCGCCATCGTGCTGGTGCCCGTGGCCATTGTGCTGGGCTTCGTGGCGGCCATGAACGCCTACCAGATCCCCAGCAAGGACGCACCGCAAGGAATCCCCATTCCAGTGCTGATCTGGGGTGCCGTGGCCGTGAGCCTGTCCTTCATCGTGCGTCGCACACGTTTCGGCCGCTACATCTTCGCCATGGGCGGCAACCCCGAAGCCGCCGCCCTGGTGGGCATACCGGTGCGCAAGGTCACGCTGATGCTGTTCGCGCTGCTCGGCGTGCTCATCACCATCGCCGCCATCGTGTCCATTGCCCGGCTGAACGCGGGCACCAATTCGCTGGGCACCAGCATGGAACTGTTCGTGATTGCCGCAGCCGTCATCGGCGGCACCGCACTGGCGGGCGGCAGCGGCTCCATCCTGGGCTCGGTGCTGGGCGCGCTCATCATGCAGAGCATCGACAGCGGCATGCTGCTGCTGGACGTGTCCATTGGCGTGCGCTACGTGATCATCGGTCAGGTGCTGATCGTTGCCGTGGTGTTTGACGTGATCTACCGCCGCCTGACGGGAGACGCATCATGAATGCCGCGCCCAAAACCCCCACCCCGCTGGTGGACATGTGCCACATCGGCAAGGCCTTTGGCGGCGTGCAGGCGGTGGATGACGTGAGCCTGAAGCTCTACCCCGGCGAAGTGGTCGCCCTGCTGGGCCACAACGGCGCGGGCAAGTCCACCCTGATGAAAATGCTGGCCGGGGCCTACCCGATCGACAGCGGCGAGGTGCTGATCAACGGCGAGAAAGCCCACATCCGCACCCCGGTGGATGCACAGCGTTGCGGCATCGAATCCATCTACCAGACGCTGGCACTGGCCGACAACCTGGACGCCGTGGCCAACCTGTTCCTGGGCCGCGAGCTGCTGACCCGCTGGAACACGCTGGACGACCACCGCATGGACGCCGACGCGCGCAAGGTGTTCCACCGGCTGAACAAGAACTTCCAGAACGTGCGCACGCCGGTGCGCCGCCTCTCGGGCGGGCAACGCCAGGTGGTGGCCATCTCGCGCGCCATCTACTTCAACGCGCGCATCCTCATCATGGACGAGCCCACCGCCGCGCTGGGCCCCGAAGAGACCGCGATGGTGGGCAACCTGGTGCGCCAGCTCAAGGCCGAAGGCGTGGGCATCTTCCTGATCACCCACGACATGCCCGACGTGTTTGCCCTGAGCGACCGCCTGGCCGTGATGAAAAACGGCAAGCTGGTGGGCACGTACCGCACCACCGACGTCACCGAGGACGAGATTCTGGGCATGATCATCGCTGGCAAACAACCCGAAGGCAAAACGCAGACCCACAGCCTGTGAGTGCTGCCGCCCAAAGACCATGAGAACCACCGGCGATCAACAACTTGTCAAACGCATCAACCGCAGCGTCGTGCTGCGCCTGCTGCGCCGCCAGAGCGGGCTGTCCCGCGCGCAACTGGCGCAAACCAGCGGGCTCACCAAGTCCACGGTCAGCCTGCTGGTACGCGAACTGGTTGACGAAGGCTGGGTGACCGAGGACAGCGTGCCCGCCGCCCAGGGGCTGGGGCGCCCCTCCACCCCGCTGCGCATCGACGGGCGCCGCTGGGCCATGATTGGCGTGGAAGTGGCGGTGGAGGCCGTGCGGGTGGTGGGCGTGTCGCTCACGGGTGCCGTGTTGTCGGCGCAGGAAGAGCCGCTTGCCGCCACCGAACCCGAAGCGGTGTGCCGCCAGGCCGCCGGGCTGGTGGCGCAAACGCTGGCTGGGCTTGCCCGTCAGGACGTGCAACTGCTGGGCGTGGGCGTGGGCCTGCCCGGCGCGTTCGACGAAGCCAGCGGCGTGCTGCGCTTCGCGCCCAACCTGGGCTGGCGCAACGTTGCTTTCTTGCCGCTCATCACCCAGGCGCTGAGCCGCGCAGGCGTGCCCCCGGTGCCCGTGCACGTGCAGAACGAAGCCGACACCGCAGCCCTGAGCGAATACGAGTTCGCCGAAGGCGATGTCCAGGACTCGCTGATCTTCGTGACCTGCGGCGCCGGTGTGGGCGCGGGCATTGTGCTCAACGACCGCCTGTTCACCGGCATGCAGGGCATGGCCGGTGAGATCGGGCACAGCATCCTGCAGATCGATGGGCTGCCCTGCTCCTGCGGCCGCCGGGGCTGTGCCGAAACCTTCTTTGGCGCCCGCGCCCTGGCCCGCCTGCCCGACCCGGCGCAGGGCGGACAGGCGCTGGGCGTGGTGCTGCAAAACCTGTGGACCACCTTCAACCCCAGCGCGCTGGTGGTGGGTGGCCCGTCGTGCGAACGTTACCCGGGCATCGTGCAAGTGGCTCAAGCCACCTTGCAAAGCTACGCCAGCGCCGCCGACATGCCCGCGCCCCCACTGCGTGCCGCGCGCTACGGGCTGCTGGCATCGGCCGTAGGTGCCGCCGCGCTGGTGCTGTACCACGAGCTACGCCCCATGCATGCGCCAGCCGCCACCCCTTCAACCCCCACCACATAGCAGCCCCGCCATGTTCATCGGAATCGACGTTGGCACCTCTGAAGTCAAGGTGCTGCTCCTGGCCCCCGACCACAGCGTGGTCGGATCGGCGGGGGTGACACTCACCGTGTCGCGCCCGCAGCCGGGTCACAGTGAACAGGACCCGCGCGACTGGTGGGCCGCCACCCAGACCGCGCTGGCGCAACTGCGCTCCGCGCACCCACAGGCCTACGCCGCGGTGCAGGGCATTGGCCTGTCGGGCCAGATGCACGGCGCCGTTCTGCTGGACGCCCAAGACCAGGTGCTGCGCCCCGCCATTCTGTGGAACGACACCCGCTGCGCCGCCGAGTGCGCCGAGATGATGGCCGAACTGCCCGGCCTGCCCAGTCTGGCGGGCACCCTGGCCATGCCCGGCTTCACCGCGCCAAAACTGCGCTGGGTGGCCCGGCACGAACCCGCCGTCTTCCAGCGCGTGGCCAAGGTGCTGCTGCCCAAGGATTACGTGCGGCTCATGCTCACCGGCGAATACGTGACCGACCTGTCGGACGCCAGCGGCACCCTGTGGCTGGACGTGCAGCGGCGCTGCTGGTCCAACGAACTGCTGGCGCTTACCGGCTTGACCGAAACGCACATGCCCCGGCTGGTGGAAGGCAGCGCCCCCGGCGGCTTTCTGAAGCCCGATGTGGCGCAGGCACTGGGCCTGCCAGCGGGCACCGTGGTGGCCGGTGGCGGGGGCGACAACGCCGCCAGCGCCGTGGGCATGGGCGCGGTGGACGCGGGCCAGGGTTTTCTGTCACTGGGCACCAGCGGTGTGCTGTTTGTCGTCACCCCCAGCTACCAGCCCAACGCCGCCAGCGCCACCCATGCCTTCTGCCACGCCCTGCCACAGCGCTGGCACCAGATGAGCGTGATGCTGTCCGCCGCCAGCGCCCTGCAATGGGCCGCCAGCCTGCTGGGTGCGCCAAACGCCGGTGTGGTGGCCGAACAGGCCGCCGCTCTGTCACCGGCTGAGCGTGCAGCTTCGCCCCTGTTCCTGCCCTACCTGGGCGGCGAGCGCACCCCCCACAACGACGCGAACGTGCGCGGCAGCTTCCATGGTCTGGACTTTGACACCACCGCCGCCCGGCTGGGCTATGCCGTGATGGAGGGCGTGACCTTCGGGCTGAAGGACGGCCTGGCCGCCCTCAACGCAGCAGGCAGCCGCGTCACCCGCCTCTCGCTGGTGGGCGGCGGCGCCCGCAGCGCCTTCTGGGCACAGCAGCTGGCCAGCGCGCTGAACACCGAAATCGTCACCCACGGCAGTTCGGCCATGGGGGGCGCACTGGGCGCCGCTCGCCTGGGCTGGCTGGCCACCGCGGCGTCACAAAGCGCCGTCTGCCATAGCCCCGCCGTAGAGGCCAGCTACCACGCCGACCCTGCCGAGCAGGCCTTGCTCGAACCCCGCTACGCGCAGTTCCGCTCCCTTTACCGGGCCGCGTGATCCGTCCACACACCCAACCCCTGCCACACGAGAACGCCATGAGCTCCTATTTCACCGACATCGCCCCCATCGCCTACGAAGGCCCGCAATCCAGCAACCCGCTGGCCTTCAAGTGGTACGACAAAGACCGCCTGGTGCTGGGCAAGCGCATGGCAGACCACCTGCGCTTTGCCGTGTGCTACTGGCACAGCTTCTGCTGGAACGGGCTGGACCCGTTCGGTGGCGACACCTTCCAGCGCCCCTGGCAGCACATGGCCGACCCCATGGCCGCCGCCCGCGCCAAGGCCGACGTGGCGTTCGAGTTCTTCAGCAAGCTGGGCGCACCCTACTACTGCTTCCACGACCGCGACGTGGCCCCCGAAGGCGCCACCCCGCGTGACAGCGTGAACCACCTGCGCGAGATGGTCGATGTGCTGGGCGCCAAGCAGGAAGCCACCGGCATGAAGCTGCTGTGGGGCACGGCCAACCTGTTCAGCCACCGCCGCTTCATGTCGGGCGCGGCCACCAACCCCAACCCCGAAATCTTTGCCCTGGCCGCGCTGCAGGTCAAGGAAGCCATGGACGCCACGCTCAAGCTGGGCGGCGAAAACTACGTGCTGTGGGGCGGCCGCGAAGGGTATGAGACCCTGCTCAACACCCGCATGGGGCAGGAACTGGACCAAATGGGCCGCTTCCTGAACATGGTGGTGGACTACAAACACAAGATCGGCTTCAAGGGCACCATCCTGATCGAGCCCAAGCCGCGCGAGCCCAGCAAACACCAGTACGACTTCGACACCGCCACGGTCTACGGCTTCCTGTGCCGCTACGGCCTTGACAAGGAGATCAAGGTCAACATCGAGGCCAACCACGCCACGCTGTCGGGCCACAGCTTCGAGCATGAAATTGCCACCGCGCTGGAACTGGGCATCTTCGGCTCCATCGACATGAACCGCGGCGACATGCAGTGCGGCTGGGACACCGACCAGTTCCCCAACAACATCCCCGAAACGGCACTGGCGCTCTACCTCATCCTCAAGGGTGGCGGCTTCACCACCGGGGGCCTGAACTTCGACGCCAAGGTGCGCCGCCAGTCCATCGACCCCGAAGACATGTTCCACGGCCACATTGGCGGCATGGACGTGTCGGCCCGCGCGTTGCTGATTGCCGAGAAAATGCTGCAGGACGACCAGCTCAACCAGCTGGTGGCACAACGCTACGCGGGCTGGGCCACGCCCTTCGGCCAGGACATCCTGAGTGGCAGAATGAGCCTGGACGACGTGGCTGCCCACGTGGTGGCCCGCAACACCGACACCGCGCCCGTTTCGGGCCGCCAGGAACGGCTGGAGAATCTGCTCAACAGCTACCTTTGAACGGCACCAGGAGAACAGCATGAAGCCCGTTGTGTGGGGGGTGCTCAGCACCGCCAAGATCGGCCGCGAACACGTGATACCGGCCATGCTGTCCAGCCCGCTGGTCGAACTGCGCGGCATCGCTTCGCGGTCCTTGCCATCGGCGCAAGCCGCCGCGCAGTCGTTCGGCATAGCGCAGGCCTACGGCAGCTACGAGGCGCTGCTGGCCGACCCGGCCATCGAGGCCATCTACAACCCGCTGCCCAACCACCTGCACGTGCCGCTGACCTTGCAGGCTGCAGCGGCAGGCAAGCATGTGCTGTGCGAAAAACCCTTTGCCCTCAACGCCGAAGAGGCCCTGAGCGTGAAGGACGCCGCAAAGCGCGTGCTGATTGAAGAAGCCTTCATGGTGCGCTACCACCCGCAATGGCTGCGCGCCCGCGAGCTGGTGCGGGCCGGGCGCATTGGCACGCCACGCGCGGTGCAGGTGTTCTTCTCCTACTTCAACGAAGACCCCGGCAACGTGCGCAACCAGGCCGACATTGGCGGCGGCGCGCTGTACGACATTGGCTGCTACGCGGTGCTGGCCGGGCGTTACCTGTTTGAAGCCGAGCCCCTGCGCGCCATCTCGCTGGTGGACCGCGACCCAGTACTGGGAACCGACAGGCTGACCAGCGCGCTGCTGGACTTTGGCGGCACCAGGCAGCTCAGCTTCACGGTATCAACACAGAGCGTGCCGTTCCAGCGGGTGCAGGTGGTGGGCACCACGGGCCGCATCGAACTGTTCGTGCCCTTCAACGCCGCGCGCGACGCGCAGATGCGGCTGGCGCTGGACGAAGGCGGACAACGGGACGGCAGCAGCGTCACCGTGGAGACCCTGCCCCTGGCCGACCAGTACCGGCTGGAGGTGGAAGC